>DBKH01000089.1 GCA_002297815.1 Bacteroidales bacterium UBA755
AGAACCATCCTCGCTTCTCACCTAACTTATTCATCAGCAGCACCAAAGCAATCAGAACGAACGCAATGCTCAACAGTCCGAAATTGATCGTGCCACCATAGAACAAAGCGACAACCAAAATGGCGATGAGATCATCAGCGATAGCCAGTGCGGTCAAGAAAACTTTCAGCGACACCGGCACGCGATCACCCAGAATGGACAGGATGCCGACAGCGAACGCAATGTCCGTGGCGGTAGGAATACCCCATCCGGAAGCAGCAGCGGAACCATGATTCACAGCAGTGAATATCAAAGCCGGAGCCACAACTCCGCCAAACGCAGCGATCACTGGCATCATCGCCTTCTTCACACTGGACAACTCTCCGTTCTTCATCTCGCGCCGGATCTCTAGACCGACAGTAAAGAAGAAGACCGTCATCAGGATGTCATTGATAAAACTCTCGACTGTCATCCCGTCCGGGAATAGAAATCCATCATGTCCGGGAATATGGAACCTCAAAGAAATCTCGGTTTCCAAGACATTGTGGTAGAACTCTTTGGTAAACGGAAGGTTGGCCAAAAGCATCGCCACCACCACGCAGCAAAGAAGCAATACCCCCTGCGCCCAAGGCTGCTGGGAGAACTGCTTTCTCCTATGATCAAAGTTTCTGATGCCCTTGGTCCAGGTGTAAATAGGAATTAGGCTCATAGTGTTATTATTTTAAATCTTTAACGAAAAGAATAGCTTGGCGGATTAGCCAAACTATTCCTTATCAATTACTCTATTCTCCGTAAAGGTACTTGTGTTGGGCAGGAGTCAGCGTGTCGATCGTGATTCCCCAGTCCTTAAGCTTTCTGAAGGCAACCTCACGGTCAATAGACTCAGGAACGCAGTGAAGCATCTCTCCAAGATCCCTTGCAAGAACCATCCTGTTGTCAGCCAAGTACTTGGCACTCAAAGCCTGAATGGCGAACGACATGTCCATGATCTCGGCAGGATGCCCGTCTCCAGCGGCCAGATTGACAAGACGTCCCTCTGCTATGATATAAACCTTACGACCGTTAGGGAGGTCATATTCCTGAATATTCTGTCTCGCTGGCTTTTCACTAACCGCGAGTTCTTTGAGCTGGGCGACATTCACCTCGCAGTCGAAGTGCCCAGCGTTGCAGCAGATCGCACCATCCTTCATCGCAAGGAAATGCTCCTTGGTGATGACATCATCGCAACCAGTGACAGTCACGAATATGTCGCCTTCCGATGCGGCCTGAGCCATGCTCATGACCTGGAATCCGTCCATCACAGCCTCCATGGCCTTGATCGGATCAACCTCTGTCACAATCACTTTCGCGCCAAGCCCCTTGGCTCTCATGGCCACGCCCTTGCCGCACCAACCGTAACCAGCGACAACGACATATTTCCCGGCCACAATCAGGTTTGTGGTCCTGTTGATGCCGTCCCAGACGGACTGGCCTGTGCCGTAACGGTTGTCGAAGAAGTGCTTGCAGGCAGCATTGTTCACAAGCATCATCGGAAACCTGAGTCTCTTCTCACGGTTCATCGTCTCAAGACGTAGGATTCCGGTTGTGGTCTCCTCGCAGCCTCCGATGACATTCGGGATGAGCTCAGGATAGTTATCGTGGATCATAGTGACTAGATCTCCACCGTCATCTATGATGATGTTCGGGCCGCACTCGATGACGCGCCTGATGCCGTGCTCATATTCCTCATGGGTCGCTCCATGGACAGCGAAGACGTTCAGCCCCTCATGCACAAGGGCCGCGGCCACATCGTCCTGAGTCGAGAGAGGGTTGCTCCCCGTAACGTACATCTCCGCCCCGCCTTCGGCAAGCACCTCGCAAAGATGCGCGGTCTTGGCCTCTAGATGCACGGAAAGGGCGACTTTCAGCCCTTTGAACGGCTTAGTCTCCTTAAACTCTTTCTCCAAACCTTCAAGCAGCGGCATGTGATGCCTTACCCATTCTATCTTCAGCTCCCCGCTTTCCCAGAGCTGAGGGTCACGTATTTCACTCATTTCTTTAAAAATCATTATCAAAACTTGGCAAAGATAACCATTTTATCCGTGCCTTTCGCCACATCATCCATTCTTTCACCAAATACCGACCTAAAGACTTGCTCATCGCGGCAAGATAGATTACTTTTGTGAAAAATTAAACTGAATATTATGGGACTTTTAGACGGAAAGGTAGCCCTGATAACGGGCGCTGCAAGAGGAATCGGCAAGGCCATCGCCATGAAATTCGCTTCCGAGGGAGCAGACGTGGCTTTCACCGACCTTGTGATCAATGAAGTCGGAGAACAGACTGTAAAAGACATCGAGGCTTTCGGCCACAAGGTAAAGGCCTACGCCTCCAACGCTGCAAACTTCGAGGAGACTCACAATGTAGTGAATCAGATTCTGGCCGATTTCGGCAGGATTGACATTCTTGTGAACAACGCTGGCATCACCAAGGACGGACTCATGCTCAGGATGAGCGAGGCTCAGTGGGATGCTGTCATCAACGTGAACCTCAAGTCAGCATTCAATTTCATCCACGCCCTAACCCCGATTATGGCCCGCCAGAGAGGCGGAAGCATCATCAACATGTCCTCAGTCGTGGGAGTTTCCGGAAACGCTGGCCAGTGCAACTACTCTGCCTCCAAGGCCGGTCTCATCGGCTTAGCCAAGTCCATCGCCAAGGAGATGGGTCCACGCGGCATCAGAGCCAACTGCATAGCTCCGGGATTCATCATCTCAGACATGACCAACGCCCTCTCCGAGGAAGTGCGTGACGCTTGGGTGAAGCAGATTCCGCTTCGTCGCGGAGGCACCCCTGAAGATGTGGCCAATGTGGCACTCTTCCTCGCCAGCGACCTCTCCAGCTACGTTTCCGGCCAGGTCATCCACTGCTGCGGTGCTATGAACTGCTAGTGGAGTTTCTCCTCGGTCTTCGCCTGGAATTTGGCGACATCTATCACAAAGCGCTCATGGGTGCCCTCACCTATGAGCCCTTTTTCGTCATATGCGGCAACCTTAAAGACAATTCTTCTGCGGTCAATCTCCACGACCTCACTTTCGCACCACACTTTCAGTCCAACAGGCGTTGAGGAGACGTGCGACACGTCAACTCTGGTCCCCACCGTCTCCTGCCCCTCCTCAAGGTAAGGCTTGACACTTAGGCGGCTGGTGCGCTCCATAAGGGCGATCATCATCGGGGTGGCAAACACCCTCACAGTTCCGCTGCCGATATGGCTTGCGGTCAGTTCTTCCGTCACGATCACCTCCTGACGGCCTTTGATTCCAAGTTCTAGCATATTCGTTGTTTATATTCCACCGGCAAATTTACGAATAGTCAAGCGCTTCGGCAAGCTCAGCGACCGGCAATCACTGTGACCGGAAGTGTATAAGAAAAAAATGAGCGTCGACGCATCTCGCGTGGACTCTCACTCTAACCACATAATTAATAACACTAAAACTAATAACCAATAGGTTGATCGGGGAGAGAACCTCCTTGCTCAACCCGGATACAAAGGTACTGCTTTTTTTGAGACTTGCAAATATTTTTTAATAATTTTTGCAAAAATTTATAAAAATTTCAGCTTAACCGTTTTATTTCCAACCCTATAAACAATAAGAAAAATTTTAGTTGATTTTAATAGGCATATCACTCAGAGCATGTATGGCTCTTCATTTAGGTAAATTTACTATCTAAAACGTTTATTCTTTCGATTTGTAACCAAATTGTAGCATTTCCTACATTCCGACACATGCCAAGGTAGCAACGCTAATGCGAATTGGTGGCGGGAAAATCATCCTCAACGCCTTCTGACAGGAATGAAGGGTCGCTCCTGTCGTGAAAACATCATCCACAAGGAGGATGTGGGAATATTCAGGAATGGCCTTCAGTCGACTTACTTGAAAAGCTCCTGACACATTGCGGACCTTGTACTCTACAGAGAGTTTTGTCTGAGTGCGGGTTCTATGGGCACGATAAAGGATGTCAGTGCGCATCTCCGCTCCGAGACTCTCAGCAAGGACCTCAGCTATGATCTCAGCCTGGTTATACCCTCTAGACCAAAGCCTGGACCAATGCAGAGGCACTGGAATCACAGCATCCACATCGGAGTAAATCGGTGACGAGGCCATCTCGCGGCCAAGCATCGAGGCAAAATACCGCCCAGCGGCATAGTCTGAATGATATTTCAGCCTCTGGGTGATCAGTCTGTAGCCAGTCTGGGAGCGGTAAAAGAACAAGGAAGAGGCGTAGGAATATTCCTCAAAGACTCCTCCGGACTCAATATCACGCTGAATCAATGAGTTGAATCTGTCGGCAAGTTGGTTGTGGGGCATATTCGAGAAATATGTCCGCGGCAGGTCGGCAAGGCATCCGATGCAAAGATGCCTCTCTCGAAGAGCGAGAGATTTCCCACAGACGATGCATTCGCGCGGCATCACGAGGTCAGCAAGGGCGGTGAGGGCATCATTAAAAGTTACGTTTCCTATCATAGTCCAAGTCTTTGTCCGCAATAATACGCAACAAAAACGTAAATTTTGATAAGAAACGTAAAAAGTCGGGTCTTACCCCTCTCTTTTTCTATTCGGGTCACTTCGGCAAGCTCAGTGACCACCGGATTCATCAATCCTGACCAAGGGTCTTGACCGGATTCTTGGTGGCAGCAGCGTAGGTCTGGCCGATGACGGAGAGGAATGAAATCAGCATCGAGATCAAGGCCGCGAGGACAATGGCCCACCACGGGAAAGCGATCTTGGCGTAGAATGCCTGAAGATAGTAGCCTATGCCCCAAACGATAAATGGTACAGCAAGCACGACAGCCACAGCACTCATGATCATGAAAGACTTGGACAATGTCCAGACAGCAGAGCTGACTTCAGCGCCAAATACCTTACGGACAGCGATCTGGCGGCTCTGCTGCTCTGTGAAATAGAGCGACATCGCGAACAGACCGAGAGCGGAGATCAAGATAGCAATCACCATGAATGAAATCATGAGCAGCATCGCGTTCTTGGTACCTTTCAAATCATCGACCATCTTCTCATCCAGATAGAAAGTGTCCATCTCAATAGGAACACCTATGGTCTCTTTAGCAAACTCACTGCACACATTCTTAACAGCAGTCATAGCCTCGGAGCGATCTCCGGTTATCTTTAGAAGCTGAATGAATGCATAATCATAATTCTCGTCTATAATCAATATGGCGTTCCGCTCATTCTCCATCGGTTCGAACAAAGCTGTGTTGGCGCGGAAATCCGGGATGATACCGCAGATTTCATATTCCCCTTTCGTGTAGCTTCCGCCTACGTAAGGATGTTCTGCCGTTACTCCAGTACTTCTCTTAGATGTCTCTGTCAGAAGCACTTTCGGCGAAGAGAGTTCGCTATACTTCTCCAAGACTTTGATTCCCAGAATCCTAAGCGAAGTCGTGTCCAATTGGGCCATACGCATCCAACCTATCAACTGGTTGTTCTCATCGTGAATGCCATTCGCCCCGCAGGATATCGGAGATGTAATCCCAAGTCCCACATCAACCACCTGAGGCAAAGCCTTTAACCTAGCACGAAGTGCATCCTGAGGTCCTCTATTGTAACCTACACCTTGAGAAGCAATCTGAATGACATCTTTTGTCTCATAACCGACAGGCAGATTGACTAGATAGTTTACTTCTGCCGCCATCGTGATCGCCATCGCAATAAGGATGGTGCTGAACACGGTCTGAAGCACGATGAACACCTTGCCGAAAATCATCTTGTTCTTGAAACGGAACTCCCCTTTCACGACATCTATTGGTTTGAAGCGAGACACGAGCATTGCAGGGAGCAATGCAGATATCACGGAAATGACAACCAAAGCCAGAACTGCCCAAAGCACGGTGCTCAAGTCAGGTGTCAGTACAATTTCAGAGCTCAAAATACTATCAAAGAGCGGTTTGAATGAATATGCCAGCAGACAGCCAACTGCAAAACACCCGACAGTAAAGGCAAATGACTCAGTGATGTACCTTGTCACTATATTCCTTGAACTTTCGCCAAGCAACCTTCTGGTGGCCATCTCTTTGGCGCGCTTTCCCGTCTGGGCGACCGTGAGGTTGATGTAATTGAATATGGCGGAGATCAGCAGCACCAGAGCCACAATGAACAGCAACTCAACCTGTTTCTTGTTGCCAGTCCTTAAACAACTCCAAGCATCCATATCCGAAAAATAGACCTTGTCAAGTCTCGTCACACTAGATCCCCACAAAAAGGCATTGTCGGAATTATCCGCCTTATAGAAATTCCAATAGCCCATGTATTTTTTCAAGAGTTCCTCGCGCACCTTTTCCACATCAGTCCCTTCGTCAAGCCTGACGATCGGAATCGTGCTGCCAAAATTATCCATCCAAGCACACCGCTTCTGCGCACGTTTGATGCTTGTGAAGAAATCGTAGTGGTTGAACACATCTGTGGGTCCGAAATCCTCGACAACTCCGATCACCGTCAGTTTGTTATCTCCAATACTCAAAACCCTGCCTATCGGATCTTCATTTCCAAACACTTTCTTTGCAAACGACTCGGACAGAATAGCCTCATCTTCATTTTCCAAAACAATTTCCTTAGGACAACCGGCAAGGCGATAGTCAAAGAATTTGAAGAAATTAGTGTCAATCGATGCCTCGGCAGCCTTATAATAGTCATCTCCGACCATGACATTCGAATTATCCATGTCCACAATCCTTGTCCATGCCTTAATCTCAGGAATGGATGGGAAAAACTCTTCGGAAGTTCCAAGTGTCATTCCGAAAGAGTCCCCCGCCCCGACGACATACAGCTGTTTGGAAAGCGGCTGCTTCGCCCCAACGCTGAACTCCGTCTTGGCATACGAAGCCAACAGAATGACAAATCCCAACGCAACCGACAGTCCGAAAACCTCAATGAAAGTGTAAAGCTTGTTCCTCGACAGGAACTTCAAGTACGTGCTTGACATATAAACTCAATTAAAAACTGGAGTTTTCGCCAAACCAACTTCGTGCCAAAGCACACAATAAATTAGCTATGAAGATATTAGTGATCTGTTCACTTTTTTAAAGTGTAAAGAAATTTAACACCGACTGTAAAGAAACTTTACACTCTCACCAATGCCGGCCACTAATAATACGTCGAGTGCGGGAGGTTTAGGCTGAGCTGGGTGTCGGATTCTGAACGAGCTTTTTCGTAGGCGATGGTGGTGTCGAGATCGGGATTGACTAACACATCAAGATTCCAGATCAGGAGACGATCGCCTGTCACGATCTCCTTGAGGCAATCAGAGATACCGACAATAGCCGGTACGCCAATGCCTTTCGCCAGCACACAGACCTGACCGTCAGCGTCTTCCTCACAGACGACAAGCCCGACAATATTCCTGAAATCAATCAGTGTGGAGTCTGACAGCGACAGCCGCTCGGCAACAAGGACGCTGCCGGGCGGAATGTCCTCGAACGGATTCCTCTGTCCGCAGTCCCTGACCACGAACGCACGGCCTTTCGCAAAGCCTCGGACACCCGTTCCACGCACTGTCATATTCTTTTACTTCAATTCCTTTGTCAAGTCCCAAGCACCGCCCGGAGCGAAGACAGACTCCACGAGCTGATCGTAGAACATTCCCCTCTTCGCAAGATCGAGCACATTGAAGCGGAAACGCATCAGCTGAACCTTCGGGAACATATTCTTAAGCATCTGACGGGTCACACCTATCATAGAAGGATCGTACGGTGCACCAGTCTTCTTCATCAGATCCTGCATCTTGGCGAATGAATATACCTGCCCTTGAAGTTTCTTCTTGAGCTCTGGCCAACCTTCCTTCACCTTCGTCAGCTGGACACGGACTGTCTCGGCATCATCATATTTCTTGGTAATCTCGGTGTACCCAAGCTTCGGTGCAGGGAAATCCTTGAATATCTCTAGAGCCCTCTCCTGCTCCTGCTCAAGCGTAGGCCAAGCCTTCACGCAAGCATCCACATCGATCTTCGTAAGATCCATCTTGAACAGCTCATCAAACACAGCACACATTGTCAGTGTGCCTATCGCCACCTGAAAACCATGAGACTGGAGCTTTCCATGGAAGCGATGATGTGTCATGTCAAGAATATGGCTGAAAAGATGGTCGCAGCAGGATGCCGGGCGGCTGGACTGAGCGGCCTGCATCGCTATTCCGCTGAGGGTCAAGCCCTCAAACAAATCAGCAACAGCCTGTTTGTCACCGTTGGCAACACCCACCGGATCGGCTAGAAGATCATCCAAATAGTCTTGAAGTACATGCCATGCATCTGGTTTAATCGGCTCAGTGCCCATCAGGTCTGCGATCATCCACTCGGCTCCTGCAGGGACCTTGGCTGCCAGATCAGCGTAACCTGCCGCGGTCATCTCCTTCGGCGCGGCAGCGATCACGTCAATGTCAGCGATAATCACCAGAGGAGCCGGACAAGAGAATGTCTGCTTGGAATTATGGTACGAAATCGAGGCTCCGAATGAAGAGAAACCATCAACGGAAGCCGCTGTAGGCAATGTCATGTAAGGCTGACCGTAGTGATGAGATGCAAGCTTGCAGAGATCGTTGATGACACCAGAACCGACTGAGACGGCCACATATTCAGCCTCAGAGGATGGCCTGAAAGCCTTCTCAGCGTCCGGCTCAACATATTCAGGATCATTCTCTATAGCCTTTGCAGCAGCAAAATCTCCTGCTATGATGTGGCCGGTCATGTCAACTAACCTCCAATCTGCGTGGAACTCCTCTTTTTCGATGATGTACTTCTCGGTGGGGATTCCGGCAGCCACAAACTCCCCGTAAACCTTCTCTCCCAATGCTTTCCAAGTGTTCAAGTCAGCCACAACCACCGCTTTGCGTCCCGGAAACCATTTCTTAAACTCCTCTGGAGCCTGCGAACTTACACCGCAGCCCATCTCAAAAACCTTGGTGTCGGTGGCGACAGTCAAGGCCTTAGCTATTCTTTCTTTTGAATCCATTATATAGATTTTAAATGACTTTTTTGTCTTTACAAAATCCGTAGCAACTAATATTGCCACACTTGAAATCAATAAATATTCATTTACGCCCTAAAGTTAGCAAAAATTCAGTAACTTAGCGACTATGAAAAAGTACATCTCAACACTATTGGCCCTGCTAGCCGTCCCGATGATGATGGCAGCGCAGGAAAAAAGCCTCCACCAGCTCCAACAGGAGTTTGTCGATCTGAGGCTCGGACTATTCGTTCATTTCGGTCTTCCGACCTATCAGACAGCGGATTGGACCGACCCAGACCTAAGTCCAGAAGTGTTCAACCCAGTCAAGCTAGACACCGATCAATGGGTCAAAGCTGCTCAAAGCGCTGGAATGAAATTCATCTGCGTCTCGGTCAAGCACCACAGCGGATTTTGCATGTGGGACACCAAGACCACCGACTACAGCGTGATGAGTTCCCCTCTTCACAGGGATGTGCTGCGTGAACTTGTCAACTCAGTCCACAAGGCCGGAATGCAGATAATGTTCCACTTCTCGATCCTGGACACCCACCACCGCATCCGCCCTACCCTGCCGTTCACCCCGGAAAAGATCAATCTGCTCAAAAGCCAAGTGCGCGAGCTTTTGACTGAATATGGTCCCGTCAACACCATAATGTTCGATGGATGGGACGCCCCGTGGGGCAGGATTTCATATTCAGATGTCTCATTCCCAGAGTTTTATCACCTTATCAAGAGCATCCAGCCGAACTGTCTGGTGATGGATCTGAACGGTGCCAAGTACCCGACCGAGGCTTTGTTCTACTCCGACATCCGCTGCTACGAGCAGAATGCTGGGGACAAAATCTCTCCTGAGACCAACCAGCTTCCTGCGATGGCATGCTACCCTCTCCAGAAGACTTGGTTCTGGAAGACCGAATTCCCGAACTCTCCACTGAAAGACGTGGACAAGATTGTGGCAGACAACATCATACCTTACAACAACGCCTTCTGCACCTACATCCTGAACTCCGCTCCAAACCGCGACGGCCTGATGGACCAGAACTGCATCGATGCCCTGAAGCGCATCGGCAAGATCTGGAAGAACACCGGCCACATCGTGGACGTGGCCGAGACAATGGAGCCGATCACCGACATCAACATCGCCATAGGCAAGCCGTGCGACTCCTCCTGGTCCGACGACATGGACATCATGGATTTCGCCAACGACGACAACTTCCGCACCTGCTGGGTCTCCAGCCCCGAAGTCAAAGAGCCGTTCTGGAAAGTCGAACTCGACCCCGGCAGCCTCATAAACATGGTCGTGATGACCGAACCAAAGGCCGGAGTGATGCAGGAATATGTCATTGAATATCTCCACAAAGGTTCATGGCATCCAGTCTTCAGCGGTGCCACACCAACTCAGAGCCGCGTGAAGATCCACCGCTTCGACAAGGTTTACGCTGATGCCGTCCGCGTCCGTTTCACCAAATGGACCGGCCTCCTCTCCCTCGCTGAGTTCGGAGTTTACACCCCGTACGAGAAGTAAGCCCTGCCGCCACAACCGGTCGCTGAGCCCACAATTAGTCACTTCATTTACAGCCGTCGGTCGCTGAGCCTGTCGAAGCGCCATCACCAAAAGCACCAAGTGAATCCAAGCAAAGTCAAAGATTGCCGTAATTCTTAAACGCCTAATAATCAATAACAGACGCAATCATCTTCAGATAGTTACACCTGAAGACGATTACTTTATTCACTGTTAGTCAGTTAGTTACTCGCCACGAAAATTCCTAGAATTTATACCCGATGCCGAAAACCCAAGCATAGTCACTTGAGGCCCAATCTGAGTACGAAATCTGCGACCAGTCATCACCGACATAGAACGAGTACCTCTTGTAGTCAACGCCGATTCCCACCCTGAAGAAATGGCCGCAACCTGAATCGCGTAATCCCTCCGGCATATCCTTCAAAGAAGGAGAATAATCCGATATCAAACCTCCCTTCAGATCTATGAACGGGCTCACTGACTTGTTCAGAAAGCTGTATCTCAACTGGATGAATGTAGGGACAAGAATTGACTTCGCATTCGAAGAAGTGTTGAACCGCTGGTTCTTTATCCCGATTCCCACTCCGGCGAACAACCCGGGAAGAACATTGTACCCAGAAGAGACATTCACATATTCACCGGCAAACCCTCCATTGAAAAGAACTCCGGCCTCAACGTTTCCCGCGAAGCCACGGGTGAAACTTAGATTCCGGACTTCCTGTCCGAATGCCGTGACTGAGACAATTACCGCAATCACAGCAGCAAATAAATGTTTCATAAAATAAAGTTTTTAAATGTTCGGTCCGTAAAGTCAAATATCAGACCACATTATTATAACGTTCAAAAGAAATAGCTTTGTCTTATTAAATACCTAAAAATCAACCAGCCAATCGTGAAGCACACGAATCCCATCATCAATGTTGTCATAATCCGGCATTGCATTAATGTTTGGAATCCATCCGGAACTGATCTGTGAGCAACAACCTACAACTCCGAATCCACCACGAACATTCCCGACACGAAAGTTCATTGGCGCAAAACCTATTTCCGAGAGACTGTTGTTATCCAATCTCTTTTTCGCCTCGAAATAATCGAACATCTCGTCCGACACCGAATAAAGATCCACTCTGTAATAATACCTATACACAGCAAGTTGTTTTTTCCCTCTGACCTCATAGTACCTTGTGACATAGTCTTCATGGTACCACACCGGTATTTCAAGACTAATCATACCATCAACAGCTTCTTTTCCTGTAAATAAAAACATTTCATTCCCGTTAACCTCACATCGCATCCTTCCAGATTCCAAATCATCATATAATGTTCCTTCATCCTCTTCAGGAAACGTCCAAGTCAACATTTCCTCTTCCTCCAGATCTTTGCGGATGATTTTCTGACCATCCAGACACGACTCATCCGAAATATAACGTTCTTTCCTTACGAGGCGCATCCCGTACTTTTTATCTTCAGACTGATTCGGTATATTTATCTCAAAAACAAGTTTACCTTTCTCCTCACGAGTTGCGACAGTCATCTTAGGAGCTTCGGGAAATACACTCTCCGCCACAGCATCTTCAACACCATCCCTATTCGCGGAGACTTTCACCCTGTCACCGCTGTTTGCTGAAAAGACTGCATAGAAAAAGTTATCACCTCTCCAAGGAGCTCTCTCAAGCACGACATTTTCCCTGCAATAAACTGACACAGAAGCATTGTCAATACCAATCTGCTTCGGTTTCTCATTTGACGGTGTCGCCACAAACAATTCTACGAAAGTAGTGTCCTGTTCTCCCGGGAAACATCGTATAAACAATCGACTAGAATTATCAATATCCTTTAGATCAATCAGGTAAGTACAAGAACTTAACAAGAATACGAGAAGTATGATAACTGTCTGTCTCATCCTAAAATGTTAGTGAATAGCCTACTGACGGAATGATTGGAATAATCGCATAGACCTTGCCGCGATATCCTTCGGAATATCTTTGGACCGGAACCATAAAAAGAGGATTCAAGCGGCAATATGCATTATAAACACTGATGTTCCAAACCCTCCTATAACCAGACCTGGTGGTTTTCCTGAAATTGCAACCAATATCAAGTCTATGATAATCGGGAAGTTTGACATTATTCGGCTCTGTGTACAACTCTTCTGAAATGTGAATATAATTCTCTCCGTTTTCTGAATCGTAATTCGAAGTACCGTCAGTTATTATGTGCGTCGGCATTGTCATCCTATACCCTGTGTGATAATTCCAAGTAGCTGTCAGGTCAAAATGATCATTAGGTTTCCAGGTAGCGGTGACAGTGATTTTGTTCCGGCTGTCAAGATGGTCTGAGAACCATGCAGCGTATATTTTATCAAATCGCCTCTTACTCCAGCTCAACGTGTAATACAGTGCCGCCTGTATTTTGTCATCCGCATATTCAGAAGACAATTCTATTCCGTATGATTTTCCGCGCCCGGAATAAAACCTCGTCTCCCAATTATCAACAGGTGGAAAGAAGGAACTGATCCCATCATAAAGCATTACACCGTCCATATCCTTCCACCAACCATCAAGACTGATATCAACATTATGAAAATCAGATAAGTATAACCCCATAGAATATTGATTGGAGGACATCGGAGCAGCCTTTTCAGTAGAAGGCATCCACATATTCGTAGGTAAATCAAGGTAAGACGACGCCACCAGATGCTGAAACTGGTTCATTCTTGCATATGAGGCCCTGGCGGTCATTGAAGGTGTCAAAGGGAATGCAAACGATAGCCTTGGCTCTAATCTCTTATACACTTTACCTCCACTATCAAACAATGTCAGGCGAAAACCGATGTTGGATGAGAGCATTTTGAATATGGTAGTTTCATATTCCAGATGTACCGTCCCTTCATTGGAAAATTGAGAATTATTTGTGGACACGGTGTCACTAAGTCTTTGAATATCTCCGCAATTGGAATAACGATGCCGGGCAGCCGACATTCCGAAATCAAGTGAACTTCGGCCGGATGGCAAATATATCGTCCGAACCATGATTCCATAATCCTTGACCTTATAGCGCGCATGTTCGTTATGCACAGATTCAATTCGTTCTTCAGTCTTGTCAATAGACAGGTTCTGATGTGTGAATCCAATCTTGGAATCATTGCCCGTGACGAATACAGAAGAGCTTATCATAAGGTGATCTGATGTATGCAGATAGTTGACACCAGATGTAAAGTTTCCCCAGCTAAACAACATTCCGTTCTCATCTTTGCCCTCGACACCTTTATCATCCATTTCCTTATCCGTTTCTTGGCCTTTGAGATAGTCTCTCCCGAAATATTGGCTAAGTGAAATTCTGTCATTATCACCGAGCCGGAACAGCATCTTCGCGTTAAGATCATAGAAACGAAACCTCGCCGACATCTTATCCTCTCTCGTTGAGTTTATGATGCGGAAAACAGGGGACGTGATAAGATCCAACCAACTTCTGCGCAACGAGACACTGAATGATGACTTAGATTTGACGATAGGGCCACAAAAATGCACTCGTCCATCAAGAAAAGCAATAGAAACATCGCCATGATACCCGTAGATATCTCCATCGTCAGTCCTCACATCCACAATTGAAGACAAACGACCACCATACCGAGCCGGAAATCCGCTTTTATAGAAGTCAACACTATGGATGATGTCCGGATTGAAAGTTGAGAATAATCCTCCAATGTGACCAGTCTGGTACACTGGTATGCCGTCCAGCAAGAAAAGATTGTCAGCTCCATCCCCTCCATGGACATACAACCCAGAAAACAACTCTGGTCCTGAAGCCACCCCTGGTAGGTTTTGAACGGTCTTTATGACATCCGGTCCGCTAAATAAGGCGAATCCATTGTCAATTCGGGATTTATCCAACCTTTCGAAGCCTATTTTAGTCCTTTTAAAGGCATTTCGTTCAGCACGGACAACCGCTTCTCTGAGGGTGTCCATCTTCTCCGCTGACTCCTGGCAATGCACCGGGTTGGAGACCAGAGAAAAGAAAAGACACCCACACAATAAATGTTCACACTTTTTCAAGATTTCAGGCATCAATCCTTTTTGTAAGTAAAGAAAGAGTCTGAACTTACATAATTGCCGTCAGTCCAGTCAACAAAATACATATTGTTGATCTTGATTGTTATTTCACCATTCTCAAAGCTAACCAATTCAGCCTTCTCAAATCTCAACACTTGCGGGTTGGTCTTGTATATTCCATCCTCATAAATTGAGAATGTGTCCGTAAGATCCCCCTTCCCGTATATGCACATATCCCCGTTTTCTCCAATGGTGTAATAGAAATGAACCGGGCAGATCACACTCTTCGGGACATCCATTACAAGTTGTCCAGTGCTCAACTCCCTAATGTGCTGTGCGGGAACGTATAATGTCAGACATTTGACATCTGATGCTGAATGATCACTTATTCCAAACACCACAGTTGTCATCTGGTTCAACTCGTCTGATGTCAACCCCAAACCTTCGATAATGTCCTTCGTCCTCTTTCCGCTTCCATCAAAGTCTATAGGATCAGTAAAATAAACAGGATCCGGAGCGAATGTCGCTGAAACAAGCCTATAAGTGCCAGCATATGTCTCATTGAAGTAACCTGTTCCTGATTGCTCTTTTGAGCAGGACACCATCAACATCAATGCTATGATCACACTGATCTCGCATATAACATTTCTCATAATCAAATCACCAATTTTGTTTTGGAACAAAAGTGATCTCAACATCCCCACCTGAAGTTGGTATTGACTTAAGGTCGTATCCTTCAACGGAGTCTTTGGTATATTTGCCAGAATTAATTATTGGAGTTATATAATTCAACGTTCCATCACCCAGAAAATCTGATCCTTCATTAATTTTAAATGTCAAGGAACTCAAACAGCCATTTTCAGTTGTATTTGCGTCTTCGCCTGAGATAGAGAATTGAACACCAAAAGACCATTTCTCCCCTTTGTTTCCCACATTACCTGATAGGCTGCCAGACCTTTTCACATTTGATGTATATTTACATGATGTTGTTATTGTCTTTTCTATTGTACCCGATGGATCTTCTTCATATACTGAGAACCATATCGCAGTAGAATTGTTTGCCAGATCAAAAGGCTCTACGGGGAAATCCTTAGGATAAAACCACTTTGCAACCAAGTCTGCCTTATCACTGATATATGTATAATGGAAAACACTGAAACAAGTCCTCCTCTTTTCAACGCTTTTTTTAACTTCCCATAATTCGGATGGTTTAACAGTTTGAGGCACACTATATGAAGATAATACTTTTGACCCATATGTCCCCAAATAAAATACAAACTTAATCTCAAGTGAACCTTCACTCCAGAGATATTTTTGGATGTCATTACTCTCTGGTGAAAGTTTGTTTTTTTGTTTTTTGAATACTGGACTTGTTGACTCAAAATCAGGATCAGTCTTTGCATCCGAGGAATTTTGATAGTCAAGAAATGTTAATTTCGACGGAGCAATTTTAAACCTGTAAATATACTCTTTAATCATGTGATTCAAAACACCGGCATCGGTGTTCGATTTTGACATTCCATAATAAATATAGTCTCGTTGAGCTGTCTTGTTATTGTAATATTTAAATTCTTCCGCAGCCTCTTTAACTATAGATGGCAGTGCTGATGCCGGAACAAAATCACTTTCACCAGATTTATCGTAATTCCAATAAATGTTAGTATCATGCGTTCTGGTCTCTGGTTGCTTATTCCTGCCATCATAAACATCATAGACAAAGTCAAATGTCGCTTCTGAACCTCTCGTCGCAGGTGAAACCACACGCATTCTCTCATTACTCTTAATGATTACTACAGGTGAACAAGGAATTGTACCTGCTGAGACCGTTCCCGTTTCTTTACCATTCAAGAATATCACATGATCACTTGAGTCATCAGAAATGCCGACAAACACTTCTTTGGAAGAAGTATCCCACGTTTTTACACTGAATCCATCCTTGTCAATCCAAGACCAATCCGGAACAAGGATGGTAAGTTTTGGAATGACAGCTTCGATCCTGTCTAAGGATAAAGGATCTTCGCTATATGAAATGAGAATGTCCTTGAATGTCCTGTTTCCATAAACGACCGCGTCTTTGGTATAAGGATAGAAGACATCGTAATCCATGTCAAATTCCTTAAGAGCCTCATTCTTCAAAAAAGCTCTGAGATCAGGTTCCCCATACAAAGCGGAAGACAAGATCTTAGCAAACTCCTTCTGCGCGGTAATAAAGGCATCGGAAGATTCTTCATTAATGGTCAATTGATCCGCTTCCTTAGAGCAAGAAGCAATAGACAGAGCAACAGCCACCATAAAAAGCAGCTTTGCGATTGTGGTTTTAAAGTTCATAATTTTGTTTTAAACGATTACTATTGTGTTATATAGAAAACTCACCTATGAATTGCTTTCCATTTTGTAAGGTGAACGTTATTACATAGTCACCAGTATTTCCTGAAATAGGTAGCACAATAGATCCGATTTTACTATTAATTGTGTAATCGTTGTACTCTCCGGATGATAAATTCTGGATGGAGATTTCTACTTCTCCGACATCTTTTATAAAGCGCACCAATACAGAAGCAAGTCCCGCATTATAATTAGCCTCAAAAGGAACAAAGGCTTTAGAATGTGGTCGATGCTTAGAACTCTGTTCAACAGGGATTATCACTATCGGTTCTTCATTGTCTGGAGCACAAACATTACCTGAATAACCCCGTGTCGATGGCAACAACAGAAGCAGACAAACTGCTTTTAATAAAAATTTTAAATGCATATTTTCCAGTTAATAT
>DBKH01000068.1:0-5809 GCA_002297815.1 Bacteroidales bacterium UBA755
TTTCTGCGGAATTAAGGATTTCAAACGTTTTTAAGTTTAATTCAAGTTGAAAATTCTTGAAATAATTTTGCTTTTCTCTTTATAAAACGTTAAATTTGCGACCTTAATTCTAGCGCATCAAGCTACGCTGAATCAAGACTTGATTATTAAAGACGCACATTAACAAACCATAAGTTAATACAAAACCATTATTAAATGAAAAAGAATCGCACTTACAAAGTAAACGCCTTTCTCATGATGCTGCTCGCGGGAACGCTGTCATTCAGCGCCTCCGCAGCCGTAAGTGAGTCCGGCTTACTGTCCGAGGCGGCCGCTCAGCAGCAGCCCGTCAAGGGAACGATCGTTGATGTCAACGGCAACCCGATTCCGGGAGCGAGCGTGATGGTTCCGGGCACAACCACCGGTACCGTCACCCAGATTGACGGAACATTCTCACTCAACGTCACCGAAGGCACCAAGGTCGAAATTGGCTGCCTCGGCTACACCACCCTCACAATGGAAGCCAAGAACGGCATGAAGGTCGTCCTCAAGGAAGACGCAATGATGCTGAGCGATGTTGTTGTCGTAGGTTATGGCACACAGAAGAAAGCTAACCTCACGGGTGCCGTGTCTTCTGTCGATGTGTCCAAGACACTTGATGCCAAGCCAATAGCTTCCGTTGGGAAAGCTCTTCAAGGAGCTGTCCCAGGTCTTACCATTACTTCCACCAGTGGTAACATCAACGATGAGCCTACCATTGTAATCCGTGGTATCGGAACTCTCTCCAACAGTGGAAGATCGACTCCATTGTATATTGTTGATGGAGTTCCTATTGACAACATCTCTTACCTGAATCCTCAAGACATCGCTAACATCTCCGTGCTCAAGGATGCTGCTTCCGCCTCAATCTACGGTACAAGAGCCGCATTCGGTGTCGTGATGATTACGACAAAATCAGCTAGCACGACTGAAAAGGCCGTTGTTTCGTATTCCAACAACATCGGTTGGAGCCGTGCCATCAACCTGCCTAACTACCCTACAGTAAGGGAGCAGGTAATGCCATTCAATGATGCCAACAAGCGAATGGGACAGGATTGCGAGCTCTTCGGTATGTACACGGACGGAGAAGACTTTCTTAACGCAGTTGATGCATGGCAGTCAAAGCACGGTGGAAAGGCAGGCTATCGTGAGATGATTGCCGGTGACGACTATATATTCGACAGGAACGGTGTCGCGAATTATGTCGCAGACTGGGATGTCGTGGGCATCATGTTCAACAACGCGACTCCTTCCCAGAACCATACGCTCTCCGTTCAGGGTACTAGCGGAAAGACAAACTACTACATGTCTCTTGGTGCAGTGAAGGAGCAGGGCCTTCTCAACTTCAACCCGGACAAGTCTAAAAAGTACACAGCGACTGTCAACGTGTCTAGTAAGATAAAGGACTGGCTTGAGATAGGTGCGAGGGTGAACTACTCCGAGAAGAAGTACGACTACCCTTATCTCCGTTCCAATACTTATCAGTACATGTGGCGTTGGGGTTCATTCTTCGGCCCTTGGGGCTACATCAAGGATGCCAACGGTGACCAGTACGAGTGTCGGCAGGCTATTGGTTTCCGCAAGGGGGCAGGTGATGCCTACACCAAGTTTCACAATCTTCGGATCGGTGGATTCACAAAGATAGACATCACAAAGGGGCTCACCCTCAACGCTGACTACACTTATACCTACAAGACCACACGTTATAAGGGAGTCGGTATCCCTGCGCAAGGATGGAACACATGGGGAGGATTCAAAGGTGTTGACAAGTCAACCCCTGGCACTATCGGCAGCTCGACATCATTCGTTGAGACAAGTCGTTCATTCTACAACAACTACGTGCTCAATATTTACGGAAACTATGCCCTCGATCTTGGAGAGAAGAATCATTTTAACTTCATGGCCGGTTTTAACGCTGACGAGGATGAGTACGAGTATCTCTACTATGAGAACCATGACATCATGGATTACAATCTTCCAGAGTTGGCTCTCACTCCGACATTCTACTCCTACAGCCAGTCTCACACCCACTCCGGATCGGCCGGTTTCTTCGGAAGAATCAACTACAACTACGCTGACAAGCTCCTCGTCGAGCTCAACGGCCGTTACGATGGTTCATCCAAGTTCCCTCAGAACTCTCGCTGGGCTTTCTTCCCATCTGCCTCAGCAGGCTACCGCATTTCACAGGAGAACTTCTGGAGTCCTATCAAGCATATCGTGAACAACGCAAAAATTCGCGCTTCATATGGTGAGATTGGAAACCAGGAAATCGGGAACAACATGTTCCTTGAGACCATGTCAAAGAAATCCAATGGAGTCAATTGGCTTGGAACAGGCAAAGAGAAATACAGCTATTTCACAATGCCTTCACTCGTTTCAGCTGATCTGACATGGGAGACCATCGCCACAACAAACATCGGAGTTGACCTTGGATTCCTAAACGGTGACCTCAACGTCACTTTCGATTGGTTCCAGAGAACCACACGTGACATGCTCGCTCCTGGTCAGACAATGCCTTCAATCCTTGGTACTTCGGCCGCTTACGAGAACGGTGGAGAACTTAGGACAAGGGGATGGGAACTTACTCTCGACTATCACCACATGTTCGAGAATGGACTTTCCATCTATGCCATCGGTAACCTTTCCGACTACAAGACTGTCATAACCAAATGGGACAATGACAGCCCTCAGCTCAACACTAAGTACTCTGGCAAGGTTTACGGACAGATCTGGGGATTTGAGACTGATCGTTACTTCACTTCAGAAGATGACGTAAAGAACTCTCCAAGCCAGAAGCTCCTTGAATCTGGCACATTCACTTATGGTCCTGGCGACATCAAGTTCAAGGATCTTGACGGAGATGGCGAGATCACGTGGGGCGAGGGTACAGAAGAAAAACACGGAGACCTTAAGGTTATCGGTAACATCACTCCACGCTATCAGTATTCTCTCCGTCTCGGAGGCGCATGGAAAGGATTTGATCTCGACATGTACTTCCAGGGTGTCGGTAAGAGAGACTATTGGTCAACCTCTGCGTTCGTGATTCCTTTCTCCAGAGGAACCGACGCCATCTACTCAACGCAGACAAGCTACGTTTCCGAGGCTGATGTCAAAGCTGGCAATATTGACCAGTCCAAGACATATCCTCGCATGTTCGGTGGCAACGGAGCCAGAGGCCAGATGTCAAGCAACATCCAGGAATATGGTGGAAAATACAACTTCTATCCTCAGACAAAATACCTCCTCAACATGGCGTACCTTCGCCTCAAGAACATCACAGTCGGTTACACAATCCCTGAGTTCATCACAGACAAGGTGGCCATTGAGAAGGTTAGGGTATATGTGAATGTGAACAACGCTCTTGACATCATCAACCACACGAAGAAGTACGGTATCGACCCTGAAATCGGAAAGGGTGAAGGAACAAGTGCTGACGCTGGCGCGTTTGGACGTACCGACCCTTACTACCGTACGATATCTTGTGGTGTACAGATCACTTTTTAACTAGAAAACGATCATAGATAATTATGAAAAAGAACATTATCATATCTTTGATGTTGTCATCAGCCATGTTCATTGGCTGCGACAATGTCCTTGACAAGCAGCCTCTCGACAGTTTCACCAATGACAATTTTTGGACAAAAGAGGCCAATGTTGAGATGTATGCCAATTACTTCTACGCAGAGTGGACGGGCTACGGCAACGCAGGAGGTAGCGGAAGCTATTACTATCCTACCCTCAACGACAACCAGGTGGGATCATCTTTCTCTACATTCACCAAGTCTATTCCAGGCAACTCAGGCACATGGAACTCATGTTACACCGAGATCCGCAGGGCCAACATCATGATTGAGAAGATTCCAGGAATCTCTACCATGAATGACGCTGCAAAGAACAACTGGCTTGGTATCGCAAGGCTCTACCGTGCATGGCAGCACTACTGCCTTGTACGCACATTCGGAGACTGTGTTTGGGTTGATAAGGCACTTGATGTCACTGCTGAGGACAAAGAGAAGTACCTCTATGCCGCCCGTCAGGATAGGGATGCCGTTATGGATAACATACTTGAGGACCTTAACTTCTCTATAGCTAACATCACCAAGAATGCCAGCTCCAGAACAGCTTACAACGCTGCCGTGGCTCAGGCGATGAAAGCTGAGATCTGCCTCTACGAAGGAACTTTCTGCAAATATCGCTCTAGCACTGATGGACAGAAAGCCGCTGACCCCTCACGAGCGCAGAAATACCTTCAGGAGTGCAAGACTGCATGCGAGGCCATCATGGGTAACTCTATGTACAAGCTAAATGGAGACTATCAGGCCAATTACAACTCTCTTGACCTTGCCGGTAACACTGAGATGATCATGTACAAGAAATATCTTGTAGGAGTATTGCTCCACTCTCTGATCGACTACACATGTTCCTCTACACAGATGAGTGGAATGTCCAAGGCTGCATTTGATTCATATCTCTTCACAGACGGCCTTCCTAAGGCTATCACAAAGATGGACACAAACGATCATGGTGTGGAGTTCAAGGGCGATGACGGACAGCAGAAGCTCAACATTGAGAATGTGCTGGCCACACGTGACCCACGTCTTGCCGCTCAGATTGACCCAGTGCTCCTTTACCCTGGCAATGGTTACACCCGTTTCGGTGAAGGTATGGTTTCCACCTCATCTTCCGGTTACGGAGTTTACAAATTTGACAATTCAAGCATTCCTACCAACTTCAGAAACCAGACCAGCAGCAACGAAACTGACGCTCCTATTTTCTGGTTAGCCGAGATTTATCTTGACTATGCCGAGGCTTGCGCGGAACTTGGCAACTGCACGCAGTCTGATCTTGACAAGTCTATCAACCTTCTCCGCAAAAGAGTCGGCATGCCGGACATGAATGTGAATCCACAGGCGGATCCGGCCAACAACATGGGCGTAAGCAACCTCATCTGGGAAATCCGCCGTGAGCGCCGTGTCGAGCTAATGTATGACAAGAATGACCGCTACTGGAGTCTCATCCGTTGGCATCAACTTGACAAGCTTGATTCTCAAAAATATCCTGACATCTTCAAGGGCGCATGGGTTGGTACTATCAAGGCAGAAGCCAAGGTTGACGAGAATGGCTACATTGATGCGGCAAAGGGTGACTACGGAACACGTGTTTACGATCCTAAGAACTATCTTGAGCCTATCCCATCTGGTCAGTCAGATCTAAATCCGAAACTTCTCCCTAACAACTACGGTTGGGACAAGTAATATTCAAATCTTCTGAAATAAACTCTCACAAGCGTGGCCGGATATCCCTCGACCACGCTTAATTGTTATAAATCACATGAACATTATAAAGGACTTCGATCCTAAGACATGACAGTAACGTCACGCCAGGCCCGTTTGGTTGAAAACTACCCCTGCGAAAGTGACTTTATCCGTTCAAGTGACAGGCCTGCAACTTGTGCTATCTGCTCGACAGGCATGCCGAGTGCTAGCAATGACTTGGCGACATCAGCCATGGCGGCATCGCGTCCTTCGGCTATTCCCTCAGCCATGCCCTCTGCTCTGCCTTCTACCCGACCTTCTGCCCGACCCTCTGCCCGACCCTCGGCTCTGCCCTCGGCTTTTCCTTTCTCCATACCCTCCTTGAGACCAGATCTATAGCCTTGCTGCTTGGCACCCTCTATGTAGGGACGCATCTCTTTCTCTGTCAACATAACACTGAAATAGTTATCAATCTCGTTGTCGTCCAGGCCGCTTACACGCATCGCCTTCTCCAATCTGCCAAACCGCTCGTCATC
>DBKH01000068.1:5910-33581 GCA_002297815.1 Bacteroidales bacterium UBA755
GATTCTCGGTAGCTCAAGGAGGCAGAACGAAATCTGATCACCAAATGGCTCGGAAGTCTCAACTTCTTGGATGCGATAATGGTAGAGGATCTTGTCCTCTGGTGAATCCAGATGAGCATCCTCGTAGTTCATGATGCAGATCACCTTGACAGGAGTCAGGGCATACTCTTTATCTCCTTCCTCAACCTGCCGGTTGACCAGCCTCGAACCATAAAAGAACAGCCTGTCGCGCTGGTCAGACCTTAAGGCCTTCTGCATCTCGACAAGGATGGTTCCAGTAGGGGTCTGACAGAGAAGATCAAAGAGTATCCTTTTGTCATGCTGGGCATCCTTGGCGAGTTCCGTGTTCCGGAACTCTATTGACGTGATGTTTTCTTGAAGAATGTCGTTTAGGAGCATGATAAGCATGTCATGGTGATTCTGGAACAGGTACTTGAATGCCCAATCGCATGTCAGGTCAAGATATTCCGGAGTGGCAAGGCTTTGGGCATAGGTGTCTTTCTCTTCCTCGCTCATACCTTTGAATCTTGAGTCATTGTCTATCAGTCTCCGGCAATGACGGTAGCGTTTGCGATAGAGGTCCAACTCGGACATTCCATCTTGGTTAATGGCTGTTTTGGTCTCAGAACAATTCATAGTTCAAATTATGTTGATTGTTGGTAATAGGTGGTCTCGGAATCCCATCCGGAACCTGCACGCAATATCGGCATTGTAAACGTAAAAAACGAAAAGAAACGCATGCGATCCAAAAGAAACAGAAATATTTTTCTTTATTTACGATTCTGATACATCAAGACCACTGGTACAAATCTCCTCCTTCTCCAACTTGCCAGATTTCCCAATCATCCATTCTTGGGGACGATTGGTAATCCGGGAATATTCATTATCTTTGGTGAATGGACATCAAATGGTTGGCTATATGGAGGTAAAAAGGATAAGGTACCCGATCGGGGTGCAGACTTTCAGAGATATTGTCGAGGGAGGATACCTTTACATCGACAAGACGGGTATTGTTCACGACTTGGCGGAGACATACAAGTACGTGTTCCTGAGCAGACCGCGGCGTTTCGGAAAATCGCTGCTGTCCTCCACGTTCCACAGCTACTTTGCCGGGGAGAAAGAACTATTCGAGGGTCTGGAGGCGGGGCGGCACAAGAAGGAGTGGACTCGACATCCGGTGTTCCATTTCGACATGTCAACAGCGAAGCATCTTAATGAGGAGCAGCTACAAAGGACACTGTCCTACAAGTTATCCGAATACGAGAATGAACTGAGTGCGGATTACGGCATCGCGGAGGATGACATCAACGCACGGTTTGAGCGACTTGTCAAAGCGGCTGTCCGGAAGACCAGCGAGAAGGCGGTCATAATCATTGATGAATATGACGCCCCGTTGCTGGATGTGATGAACGACAAGGAGAGACTAACTCCTATGCGTCAGATAATGAGGAACTTCTATAGTCCCATCAAGAGCCTTGACCCTTACCTTAGGTTCGTGTTCATCACGGGGATAAACAAATTCGCCCAGCTCAGCATATTCAGCGAGTTGAACAACCTTCAGAACATTTCTATGATGCCAAGGTACTCCGCTATCTGCGGCATCACACAGTCCGAACTGGAAAGGGACATGAAGGAGTCTGTGCGCAACCTTGCCTACAGCAAGGGCATCTCCTACGACAACGCATTGCAGCAGCTCAAGAACAACTACGATGGCTACCACTTCTGCCACGGGTCCGAGGACATCTACAACCCGTTCAGTCTGATCAAATGCCTTGACGCCCATGAGTTCGGCTCCTATTGGTTCGAGACAGGCACCCCGACATTCCTCATGGAAAGGCTACAGAAGAATCCTATGGACGAGACAAAACTGGACAAAATGACAGAAATCGCACAGAGCGACTTCGACATCTCTCCGGAGCTGACGGAAGACACCCTTCCGATGCTGTACCAAACGGGTTATCTTACAATCAAAGGTTACAACAGGGAAGATCAATCCTACACTCTTGGCTACCCGAATAGGGAGGTTCGGGAAGGTTTCTTGAGAGGTCTTCTTGCCAACTATAAAAGTTCTGAGGGTATGAGCGCATCTTTTGTGCTGAAGTTCAACAAGGCCCTGAAAGACAAAGATGTGAACGGAGCCCTTGAACTCCTTCAAGCCTTCATAGCCGGCATCCCTTACGACTTGGAGAACAAGACCGAGAGGCACTACCAGACAATCATCTACCTTGTCTTCTCGCTGCTGGGCTACTACACCCAGACCGAGGTCAAGTCGGCTGTCGGACGCGCGGACGCTGTCTGCAGGACAAAGGACTCCACATACGTCTTCGAGTTCAAGGTGGACGGTTCAGCTGATGACGCATTGAGGCAGATTGACGGCAAAGGCTATATGATCCCGTATAAGAAAGAAGGCCGGTGCGTCAAGGTGGGGGTGAACATCTCATCAGCCACAAGGACGCTGGACTCATGGAAGGTTTCCGAGGAGTAATTGATTTACCCTATAAAAAAGGAGGACGGCCAAACTGACCGTCCTCTTCGACATCAATGAATTAATTGATTACTGCTGGTCGGAATCCCACCAGACGTTGATTGTCCAGGCATCCTCAGCAGCGTTCCACTGGTCACGAGTCATATCCGCGCCTGGCACCTGATTGCCGATGGCCTGAAGATTCTTGGAATTATAGTTCATTTCATGCGAGCACTGAATCCAGCGGCGGAATTGCTTCCCGTCAGGAATAGCCTGCGTCGCTTTTACAACCTGCGAGTGGTAGGCAGGGATCTTCCATCCAAGGAAATATTCCGGGTTGAAGTCGTAACGACGCATATCATTCCAGATTTCAACCGAGAAATGAAGAGCGATACGCTTCTGGGTCAAAATCTTGCCAAGGGTAAGCTCACCCGGAGTTCCAATGCCTTTTGCAAGGAAATTATCAATCTCACTTTGCTCCATAGGTCTGAACGAAGGGCAATCAGCAAGATTCTGATCACCGCTGACCCAAGACTGAAGGGACACATTCATCAGTTCCATACTTGCTTTGATTCCCTCCTTGTAAGCAGCGTATGCCCCGGATTGATCGCCTTTCTTGAAAAGGACCTCAGCCTTGATGAAGCAAGCCTCTGAATATGTTCCGATATAGGTCGGAGAAGACACTCTCGTATAAAAAGAGCCTGACTCTTTAGAAGCATCAAAATCGTTGTTTCTTCTATAAAGAAGGTCAGAAGCGGCCGCATAACCCTTTGATGTGCTGGTACACTCTACATAAACTGTATCTCCCAGTCTTGATGGCTCGTCAGAATCAATCCACCAACCTGATTTCTTTCCGCCATAGTCAGCCCTGAGCGGACCACCTTGGAAATTAGGACAGGCATCTGATGTCATGTCAACACCAAGAGAGCGTCTCCAATCGCCATCCCATTTAATATCTTTGACCGTCTTGTCTGATTTCTTTGACAGCGCCCAAGGAATGATTCTGTCAGCGCGAGGATCCTCTACACCATAACCAGCGAAATTGGTAAGGTTGTCATAGAGCATCTTCGTCACCATATAACCGCCATTCATTCCACAGACAGAGTATAACGGAGAGTAATCAACCGGCTCGTCCCAACCAAGATTGTCGTGTGTCGCGCTGTTGTCATCAGTGTGCCATACAACTGTATTGTCAGAATTGCTCTGCGGTCCTTTGGCAAGAGCCGCGAGTATCGCATCTACATCGTATTTACCCTCGCTGTAGCTTCCAGCCTGTTTTTTAGAGAGCTTCACACAGTAGCGCGCCTTTAGCAAGTTGCCAAGCTTGATCCACTTGTCGACATCACCATTGTTCCAGGAATCGCCTTCCGACAAAGCAGGAAGAGCTGAACCCTGCGGCTTTGCAAGAAGTTCCAGCCCCTCATCAATGTCTTTCAGGCATCCGAGATAGATAGTCTTTCCATTGTCATATTCCGGAAGGGCATACTGACCGCAAGCCTGAGTGTATGGCATCTCTCCATAGATGTCAGTCATCAACATAAAGCCGTAGGCATTGATGATTTTGGCGGCTCCCGCATAGTGCCACGCCTCAGCGTTCATCGCTTTCTGGTACATATCATCCACGTTGCAGGCAGCACCGCAGAACCACCACTGGTAAGGAGTCGTCACAACACTTGATGTCGGATACCACAGGGACATATTCCAATATGTGCCTCCTCCATAATATTTTGTCCAGTCCCCCATCGACATACTTGAACGCCATGCCGCGAACTGAGTCGCACTGTTTGTGTAAAACTCAATATGAGCCAAACGGGATTGATAAGGGGCCGTGTCACTTGTCGGATTCTCCGGATCCTCATTGACGTTCAGCCAATTCTCGCAGGACGATAGAGTCAGCCCGGCAAGGCAGGCTCCGCTCAATATAATAGTATTTAATATTTTCATAATTGTCTGGGTAATATTAGAATGTCAGATTAACGCCAAATGTCATTCCAGCGGTGGAAGGGACTCCGCAGTAGTCGAATCCAACAGATGATGATCCTCCGACTCCAGCGCCGGCTGCGGCTACTTCAGGGTCGCCATTGTAATTTGTAATCAAAAGCAGATTGTTGGCAGATGCCGAGACACTGGCTCTTTTGATGAAGCCTACCCTCTTAAGAATGGTTTGTGGCAGTTCATAACTAAGAGAGACCGAACGAAGCCTTAGCAGGTTAACCTTCGTGATGTAATTAGCTGCCTCGACAGTGTAATAGTTCGTGTAGTAGTTCTTTATGATATTGTAGCCACTCATCTCGTTACCGTTGAAAACATAGGTCTTGTCAGCCTCCCAAGTGTTGCTGACAGGCTCACCCTCACTGTTGACTCCAGTAATTGTCAATGACTGGTTCCTGATGTCCCCGGAGAACTTGCTAGTTCCGTTGACATCCATCGCATACTGGGTACCGTTCACAACGTCACCGCCAACTCTAAACTCCCACAACATATTGAATGATAGGTTCTTCCATGTCAAAGTGTTGTTTAGACCACCAGTGAATTTAGGTTCACGGTTTCCAACCTCAAACAACGTCTTATTGTCGTATGTAGGCATCCCGTTCTTGTCCAGAATGACATTGCCGTTGTCGTCTCTATACCATCTCTTACCAGCGATGGCCATAAAGTTGCCGTTATTGAATGATGCGGCCTGCATCCCTGCATACTGAACATCAGTAACATACATCACATCAAGACCTTGTGGAAGGTTGCCGAGCGTACCGCGGTTTCCGGCCATATTCAAGCCGACATCCCATCTGAAGTCCCTCGTCTCGATCGGAATACCGGAAACAGTAAGCTCCATACCTTTATTATAGACATTTCCAGCGTTCATAGAGAAGAAGATATATCCAGTTGACTGAGGACCGCGAGGGCTTAGAATCTGGTCGTATGAGTCATTGGTGTAGTAAGCGTAGTCAAAACGCAGCCTGTTGTTCAGGAAACTCATCTCAAGACCGATTTCCGTTGACTTTGTCATCTCTGGCCGCAGGATAGGATTTCCCTTTGACCAAGAATTGCCGACTCCAACCTTGCCGCCAAGATAAACACCGGTAGGCCAAAGTGTAGTGGCAGTCTCATAAGGATTCGTGTCCTTGCCCACCTTCGCCCAAGACACACGGAGTTTACCATAAGACAAGGCCGTGTTCTTTGGAAGCAATTCTGTAAACACAAATGAACCGCTTACCGAAGGGTAAAAATAAGAACGATTCTCCTTTGGAAGAGTTGAAGTCCAGTCATTACGTCCTGTAACTGTCAAGAAAAGCATATTCTTCCATGATGCCCGGAACTCTCCGAAGACACCTGCAAGCCTTTTCAGCGAAGCAGCGTGCTTGAACTGTTTGTTGTTCGTCGTCGTGTTGGCATAAGAGAAGAAGTCCGGTACCGAAAAGTTCCACGCCATCTTGTAGTTGCTGTCAGTCTTGGTGTCATCAAGCTGTGCTCCCAAAAGCAGATTCAAATCGAAATCGCCGAACTGTTTGTTCATATTCGAGATAAAGTTGTGGGAGAGGTATCTGAAATGCGAGGTATTGTCACTCATCATACCTTTCTGCCAAACCTGTTTGATGGCCCCGTTGGCAGCTATTCTGTTGGATGCCGTCTGAGTATAAGAGTCCACACCTGCCTTGTACTGAACATACCACCACTTCGCTATGTCGGCCTTGACACTGACGCTGCCAGTGAAACGCTCGACATTATCGTACATGTGGTTTTTGTTCACAAGCCAATAAGGGTTGTCCCTCTCCTCCCAAGGATCAAGCCTGTTGTCAAACATACGATAACGTGTGCCATCATCGTTCAGATAGTGCTTCATATCGTCAAAAGGTGACCAATTGTAGACAGCGTAAAGAGCACCCGTACCTGAAGAACCGTAAAGTGCGGCTCCTGTCAGAGTCCTGTCCGTATGAGCGTCAGAATACGCAGCACTGGCGTTGAACGTGAAAACACCCACTCTTTGTTCTCCATTGAATCTGAATGAATACTTGGTGTAACCAGTGTTAGGGACTATACCGTTCTGATCATAATAGGAACCGGAAAGGTAGAAATTACTGTTCTTGGTACCACCGGATATGCTGAGACTTTCGTCAAGGATTGTACCTCCCTGGAAGAAATCCCCTATGTTATCATAGGTCTGGGCGCTTGACCTTTCTCCCCACGAGGTGTAGGCGAAGTCATTGAAAGTCGTCCCCGTATACTTCTTCGAGGCATCGTAGTTATCCTGCATATAACCTCTTGTATATTCCTTTTGAACCTTAGGCAGATTGGTCGCCCAGGAAGTGGACAGTTTGGAGTTAAGGTTCACTTCAATCCTGCCGTCCTTTCCTTTCTTTGTGGTGATGAGGACCACACCGTTTGCAGCGCGCGATCCGTAAAGAGCGGAAGCTGCCGGTCCTTTGAGGATTGACATGCTCTCGATGTCCTCCGGATTGATGTCCATCACACGGTTGGAGGACGTGGTGGCTGATCTCATACTGCCGTCGAACGCGGAATTTCCAACAACGTTTGTAGAGTTGTCGTAGATGATTCCGTCAACCACGAACAACGGTTGGTTATCTTTGCCCTCAGATCCGGAAGTTCCGCCACGAAGGATGATCTGAGCTCCGGATCCGGCCGCGCCGGATGACTGGGTGATGTTCACACCGGCAATCTTGCCGGACAGAGAGCTGATCGCGTTGGCGGTCTTGTTCTTCATGAGCTCGGAGGCGTTGATGTCCTCCACAGCGTAACCGAGGGACTTCCTTTCCCTCTTGATACCAAGGGCTGTTACCACGGATTCATCTAGAAGCTCGTTGTCCTCAGCGATGGTGACATTGAGTGGCTGGCCTTCATAGACAACCTCTACAGTCTTGTAACCGATGCTAGAAAATACAATAGTGGCACCATGAGCCACATCTGAAATGGAGAATGTACCATCAGCGTTGGTCAAGGTACCATTCGTTGTACCTTTCACCATCACACCGATGCCGACCGCGCCTTGGCCGGAAGCGTCAACGACCTTTCCGGTTACAGTGCGGTTCTGTTGCTGGGAAGCGGTAGCCTCCGAGTCCGAACCAACCTTTGACTCAACGGCTTGCGCTGTCGTTCCTGCAAGGAAAGACCCCGCAAGAATCATCGCGATAAAGGCGTTCGTTCTGTAAGTGCGATTCTTTTTCATTGAAAAAAAGGGTTTTGTATAAAAGTGTTAAATCGTTATCTTGCGGCAAGATAAAAATAATCCAGAAATTAAACAAAGAAAATATCTTTTTTATAATTAATCGTCTAACATTGTACTACATCAACAAGCAATTTTTGTTAATGTGCGTCTTTAACAAAATTTAGATCAAGTCAAAACAGATTCTTATTCTTCCAATGGAATTGCTTATCTTTGTAAAATACTATTAATTGGCTACTGAATATGTTCGATAATTTACAGGAGAGACTTGAGAGATCCTTCAAGATTCTGAAGGGCGAGGGCAAAATCACAGAGATCAATGTGGCGGAGACGCTTAAAGACATCCGCAGGGCACTGCTGGATGCGGACGTGAGCTTCCGTGTAGCTAAGGATTTCTGCGACAAGGTGAAGGTCAAGGCGATGGGACAGAACGTCCTCACGGCCGTAAAGCCTCAGCAGATGATGGTCAAGATCGTCCACGATGAACTGGCCGAATTCATGGGGAGCGCCTCGCAGGACATCAACATCAAGGGCAATCCGGGGATAGTTCTGGTGGCCGGTCTGAACGGTTCCGGTAAGACCACGTTCTCGGCCAAGCTGGCGAACAACATCAAGAGCAAGAGAGGCATGAAGGTACTCCTTGCGGCTTGTGACACGTTCCGTCCTGCTGCCATCGAGCAGTTGAAGGTACTCGGTGAGGCGATCCAGGTTCCGGTCTACACTGAGGAGGGAGTCAAGAACCCGATCAAAATCGCCAAAAACGCCATAGCCAAGGCCAAGGCAGAAGGATATTCAGTGGTCATCATAGACACTGCCGGCCGTCTAGCCGTGGATCAGGAACTTATGGACGAGATCTCAGCACTGCACAAGGCCGTCAATCCGACAGAGTCACTGTTTGTGGTCGATGCGATGACCGGTCAGGATGCCGTCGAGACAGCCAAGGTGTTCAACGAGAGGCTTGACTTCGATGGAGTTGTGCTGACCAAGATGGATGGTGACACCAGAGGCGGTGCAGCGCTTTCCATTAAGTACGTAACCGGTAAGCCGATCAAGTTCATCTCATCGGGTGAGAAGATGGAGGCGATGGACGTGTTCCATCCGGGGCGTATCGCTGACAGGATTCTCGGCATGGGTGACGTTGTTTCCCTCGTCGAGAAAGCCCAGGAGCAATTCGATGAGAAACAGGCACGCGAGACCAGAAAGAAACTGGCCAAGGACAAGTTCGGGCTGATGGACTTCTACAACCAGATTCAGCAGGTCAAGAAGATGGGCAACATCAAGGATCTGGCAGGGATGATTCCGGGACTCGGCAAGGCCATAAAGGACATTGACATCGACAATGACAAGGCGTTCAAGGGCATCGAGGCTATCATCATGTCCATGACCCCGGAGGAGAGGGACAATCCTGAGATCATCAACGGAAGCCGCCGCAAGAGGATTGCTGACGGAAGCGGCACAAACGTGGCAGAGGTAAACAAACTCCTGAAGCAGTTCGAGACCACCCGCAAGATGATGAAGAGCGCGCTGACCGGGAACCTTGCACATAGGCTTCGCGGGTTCAGAAGGTAGGAATATGATCGGTCGCTTCGACAAGCTCAGCGACCGAAATAAAGGCTCAGCGACCTAGAAAATAATCCTTCCGCCGAGGAGCTTCCAACAGGCGGTCTGAATATACTGCCGGAGCGAACGGGCGCATGTTGTAATGGGAGGCCATCACCTGGCCGTAGGCTCCAGCGCTGCGGATGGCGATAAGGTCGCCCCTATGGCTTTCAGGCAGCGAACGTTCCTTTCCAAATGTGTCAGCGGACTCGCAGACTGGGCCTACGACATCATAAACGCATGCCCCTCTCGAATCCCCGTCCTGATAATGGGCGGAAATATTCTCGATCTTATGGAACGCCCCGTAAAGCGCTGGCCGTATAAGGTCATTCATCCCGGCGTCAACCATCAGAAAACTGCGGTTCTCCCCTTTCTTGACATACACCACCTGAGTGACCAGTGACCCGCACTGAGCCACAACTGAACGGCCCGGCTCGATGTGCACAATCTGGTCAGGCCTACGGACAAGGTTCCTGTCTATAGTCTTGAACCATGTTTCGAAATCAGCTATAGGATCGCCATCCGGGTCATCATAGTTGACACCAAGGCCACCTCCAAGATCTATATTCCTAACAACCATCCCTTTGGACTCAAACAACGCAACAATCTCGCTTACTTTCGCACATTCAAGGCTGATGACATTCTCTACGTCCAGAATCTGAGAGCCGATGTGAAATTGAAGGCCGAAAAAATCCAAAGCAGGATCGGACTTCAACATCGTCACCGCACCATCAAAACTCCTGTCAGAAAGGCCGAATTTGTCCTCGTAGAGACCAGTGGTGATGTACTGGTGCGTGTGAGCATCGATGTTCGGATTGATCCTAAGACTAATGGAAGCCCTCCGGTCTAGCCTTCGCGCTAACGCCCCAATCACCTCGATCTCCTCCAACGACTCAACCACGAAAGCCCCGATTCCTGCCTGAAAGGCCTGGCAGATTTCCCGATCCGTCTTGCCTACTCCAGCAAAGAAAATCTGTTTCGGGTCGTAGCCGCATCCAACAGCGAACTCGATCTCATCCCCGCTGACACAATCCGCTCCGAAGCCCTTGGAACTCAGGATGTCGTTCAAGCGACGGTCGGAATTAGCCTTTATGGAATAATGCGCATGGATTCCGTAACGCGCGGAGAGTTCCGCCACCTTATCGGCTGTGCGCTGAAAAAGATCAATGTCGTAATAGTAAAATGGTGTGGCCACCTTGCTGAAAGCATTGTAATCGCCTATTTTTAACATATTCGTAAAAAGTCTCTTTGAAAAAAATCCGTCTCTTGACCAACTGAAGTGACTTGATTTTACAAGAATAAACCTCTTCAAAACCAAAACAATTGCAAAAGTAATCTAAAATTTCTAAATTCGCACACTATTGTACGTTCAGAGGAGTTTTCTGACACGAGATAGCATATTGAAAAATACTTTTAACATTAGGACAAAAAATGGAAAAAGGACCTATTTCACAATTCATCACCCACCACTATCGCCACTTCAATTCGGCATGCGTGGTTGACGCTGCGAAGGCCTACTGCGACCTTCTCGACAAGGGTGGAAAGATGTTCCTTGCTATGGCCGGTGCGATGAGTACCGCCGAAATCGGACTTTCCCTCGCGGAGATGATCCGTCAGGACAAGTTCTCGTTCGTCTGCTGCTCAGCCAACAACCTTGAGGAGGACATCATGAACCTCGTCGCGCACTCTCACTACTACAGGATTCCAGGCTACCGCGACCTCACTCCACAGCAGGAGCAGGAACTGCTTGAGAATCACTACAACCGCGTGACCGACACCTGCATCCCAGAGGAAGAGGCGTTCCGCCGTCTTGAGGGAGCTCTTGTCGATGTGTGGACAAAGGCGAAGAATGAAGGAAAAAGGTATTTCCCTTATGAATATCTCTACCAGATCCTCCGCAGCGGTGTTCTGGAGCAGTACTATGAGATCGACCCTAAGGACAGCTGGGTGATGGCTGCCTGCGAGAAGAACATTCCTATCATCTGCCCGGCCTGGGAGGACTGCACCACCGGCAACATATTCACAGCCCACTGCATCCGCGGTGAGTTCCCTACCGACCTCGTTAAGACAGGTGTCGAGGTGATGATGTTCCTCGTTGACTGGTACAAGGCCAACGCAACCGGAGCCGGTGTCGGATTCTTCCAGATCGGTGGCGGTACCGCTGGTGACTTCCCTATCTGCGTTGTTCCTATGATGGAGCAGGATCTCGGATGGAAGGGCACCCCGCTTTGGTCGTATTTCTGCCAGATCTCCGACAGCACCACATCCTACGGTTCATATTCAGGAGCCGTTCCTAACGAGAAGATCACCTGGGGCAAGCTGTCACCTACCACTCCGCGCTTCATCGTGGAGAGTGATGCTACAATCGTAGCTCCGCTGATTTTCGCCTACGTGCTTGGCTGGTAGCCACACCAATCTAAGACTAGCAAGTAAGGTGATGGCCGAAATAAGTCCTCGGTCATCACCTTTATTTATAAGAAAACCATAATATCCAATTGACACAACCAACATGAAAGGACTTACTAAAAACTATCCGATTCTCTCTAGCATTTCGCTAAAGCTTAGGAGAATCCGCCAGAGCAGCGTTTCTGGTATTCGTGAAACAATCAATGAAAGGAAAACAATCGGAAAAGTTAGAAAGAAACTTGACGATTGGATTCAAGAAGGGAAACACCATGACACTTACGAATCCATGGACATGCTTTTAGACGAGCTTGAAATCACAAGCGAAGAACTCAGTTTCTATTGTTCCAAAGTCTTGAAGAAGAAATTCGTCTCATGGAGAAAAGAGCTTCGGATTAACGAAGCGAAGGAATTGCTTCTGCTCCACCCAGAAACCCCTGTTTGCCACATTGGCTATGCCGTGGGACTCTACGACAAGTCTAATTTCCGGCAGCAATTTAGGTCAGTTGTAGGGTGCACGCCTACGGAATGGCGAGAAATGAATCTTAAGGAATATGTCAATTCCGATAGGTGAGCGGTCTCTTCGGCAAGCTCAGTGACCAAAGCAAACGGCCACAGAGCCTGCCGAAGTGACAAAACAGCTTCTAAAAAATGCAAATAAATTCTTTGATTTCAAAAAAACATCATTATCTTTGCGGTGTACTAATGAACTATTACACTAGCAAAATATGATAGAAATCAGAGAGCTAGCTTTCAGCTACGGCAAGACGCCCGTCCTGAAAAGCATCACAACAACACTTGAGGAAGGCCGTATCTACGGCCTTCTAGGCGAGAACGGGGTCGGCAAAACCACCTTGCTCACACTTCTGTGCGGCCTGAAAAAAGTAAGTTCCGGCAGCATCTCCACCGATGGAGAGAATCCTTTCGACCGTACCCCTTCCCTGCTCCAGAAGCAGTTCTACCTTCCTGACGAAGTTCTGCCAGTAGCGATGAAAGCGGAATGCTTCGCCAAGGAAAGAGGTGCGTTTTGGCCGAACTATGACCATGCCAAGTTCCTTGAAATCATGAAAGAATTCGAGAACGACCCGGCCAAGAAAATGAACCAGATGTCAGCGGGGCAGTTGAAGAAGACCTATATCTCGCTGGCTCTGGCCTGTGGCTGCAAGTACATATTCATGGATGAGCCGACTAACGGCTTGGACATTCCTTCCAAGACGCAGTTCCGCAGTGCCATCATGAAGTACACTTCCGATGACTCCACAATCGTCATCTCCACACATCAAGTAAGGGACCTTGAGAACATCATCGACCCGATCATAATCCTTGACCGTCAGGATGTTCTACTGAACGCTTCCGTGGAAGAGATCACAAGCAAACTCTTCTTCGACTACGGTACGCAGCTCCACCCTGAAGCTCTCTACAGCGAACAGCTTCCAGGCGGATTCATCCAGGTTTATCCTAACATGACTGAAGAAGACAGCAAGATCAATGTGGAAGCTCTATTCAACGCTGTCCACAATAAGAAAAAACTGATTAAAGGAATGTTCAGCATTAAATAAGGAGGAATGACAATGAGTAATACATTCAATTTCAATAGGTTTGGAAAATATTTCGTCTATGACCTCAAAAGGCAGTGGAAAAACATCGGGTTGCTGATGCTGATCTTCACCCTGTTCCCGATCATTTTCTATATGATATACATGTTCTTCGCGGCATTGTTTGATGGAGGCTTACTAAGAATCTTCTCCGGAATAGAAATCGATGGGCCTGCGGGATGGACAAGATTCGGAGTGTTCGCGATAATGACAGTCATCTTTGTAATGATATACCCTTCAAGAGCCTACGGAGAGATAACCGACAAGGCCAAGGGTTCGGAATGGCTTATGCTGCCTGCCTCAAGGCTCGAGAAATTCGCTTCCATGATGATAATCTCACTTGTTATCATTCCGATCATCTACATCAGTGTCTATTTCCTCTGTGATGCGTTTGTCTGTCTGCTGGACAATTCCTGCGGTGACTCTCTGATGTCTTTCAGAATCAACAAGGAGATTGAGACATCAGACTTTATTGTCCCTGCCAACGGCTTCTGGATTCTGGCCGCGAACATCGTGGAATACGTGAGCATATTCCTGCTTGGCGGCTTGATATTCAAGAAATGGAAGGTGGTTGGCACCGCACTCGCGATCTTTGTACTTGGAATGGTGTTCTCCGGCCTGCTCAGCGCCTTTATCACCAACGCTGACCTCGAATGGTGGGGAATTTGGATCAATGACTGGACGATAAGACACGCTGACAACATCGACTTTTGGCTGAATGCCTTCCTCAACTTCTGGCTTCTGCTGATTGTGGCTGTTTGCGGCACTTGGTCATGGTTCCGAATCAAAAGGATGCAACATTAATCTTATCAACCATGGAATTCAATTCAAACAAAGCGATCTACCTACAGATCAGCGACATAATCTGCGAGAAAATTCTCTCCGGGGCACTGAAGACCGATGATAGGATTCCGTCAGTGCGGGAATATGGTGCCTCAATCGGTGTTAATCCCAACACGGTGATGCGTACCTACGAGAAGCTCACCAACGAGGGCATCATCTACAACAAGCGCGGCATCGGCTACTTCATCAGCGATGGAGCCAAGGACATAGTTCTGGCGAACGACAGGAAGGAGTTCCTCGAAGTCGAGCTGCCTGCTTTCCTCAAGAAGATGGAACTTCTGGGGCTAGATCCTAAAGAATTGCTAATCAAGCGATAAATGAATATATAGATTACTGAGATTTATGAATATTATGAGAATATTTAAGAATATCCTGACCGCCACTGCGATTGTACTTATGGCAGCAGGACTCTCATCCTGCTACTTCAGATTCAGTGATGACGCGAAGAAACAGTTCAAATACGACATGAGGTACCGGATGCACACTGCAGAAGGAGAAGTTGATACCGTGGCCTACACCCCTGGCGAGTTCCATTCGGCACGTTGCAAAGGGGGCATCAATGACGTGATGATTGTCCAGACCGAGAACGAATTCAAGGTGGAAACAATATCCTACGAGATGATGACTGACTCAATCCAGGTGACAAATGAGAATGGTGTCCTGACGGTTGGATTCACGAACAAAACAGCAAGAATCTTCGGCCCGACCCAAGTTCGGATTTACGCTCCGGCTTTGACAAGCATCTCATCCACTGAATCAAGCAACATACGCATTTCCGGATATCATGGAGACTCACTGCGCATAGAGACAATCGGATCAGGACTCATCAAAGCATTCAATCTTGAGATTTCAGGAAAGTTGACAATCATAGGTACTGGAAGCAGTGACCATGAACTCAAGTATATCACAGCAAGTGAAATGGTCATCGACAAGAAAGGCTCTGGAGACGGAGAGTACAGCGACCTGAATGTTGGCACGCTATCTGTAGCGTCTAATGGTTCTGGAGACGCAAAGCTTTCTGGCAAGGCTGACTCTGTCGTATTCAGCAAGGCAGGTTCCGGTGACATTGATGCCAGCGAACTGAAAGCCAAGCATGTAGAGACTCGGAAAAGCGGAAGCGGAGACCTTATAATCAACGGGGAAGCAACAAAATAATAATCACAACGAATATGCGGAAGACATTATTTCACATTTTGGCCGTGGTTCTTCTCGGCCTGACATCAGCAGTCGCACTGAATGCAAGAACCAGCAATGATGATGACGATTACAAGACCAAAACATTCGATGTAGGCACCGTCACATCTGTTGATGCTAACGGCTTGTTCCGCGTCATCTACGAACAGACAACGGGGAACACAGAAGTCTCAGTGAGGGCTAAGGACAAGGTGTTCGATTGCCTTGAAGTCAATAACAACGACGGTATGCTCGTTCTAAAGCTTAACCTTAAGGAAGGCAAGAGCTACACTCTTCCTCCGATTGAGGTTAAGGTACGCACCAAGCATCTAACCTATGTAGAGTTGTCTGGATCAGGAAGTTTCTCTTGTGATGACGGCATCAAGACAGAGTCTCTAAAGATCAGGTCATCTGGTGCAGGAAGTGTCAACATCAAGGATTTGTCCGCAAAGAGTTCGATTGAGATCATGACTTCTGGGGCCGGCAAGGTCAATCTGGACGGAGCTAAGGCCAAGGATCTTAGTATAGAGATGAACGGAGCAGGTCGAGTTGAGGTACAGAGGATCGATTCAAAGACCACCACTGCCGTCATCCGTGGTGCTGGTAAGATCACCCTCGGAGGCAAGACTGGCAGCGCAAACTACAAGATCAATGGAGTAGGAGTCATTGATGCCGAGGCCTTGAAAGCTGACAACGTAAAGACCACTAGAGCGGGAATAGGCACCATCAAGTACTAGCCCTTACACTCTAATACATTTATGGAAGTCCGGTCACTGAACCCGTCGGGCACTGAGCCTGCCGAAGTGACCGGCTATTTATATAATAGCCACTTCGACAAGCTCAGCGACCATGCGAAATCCTTTTCCAACAGACTGATACCCCACTCAACCAGAATTTTGCACGTTACCAAAATTCTTGGGTTGAGTGGGGTATCAGTCTATCCATTCAAAGTTTGAGCTATACGTGATGTAGATTCGGCAGAATCAGAAAATGTAAAACTCCCGGCGGTACTGATAATTGGAGCGGAGCGACTCAAAGTTTTCAGGAGCCATGCGAAGCATAAAGTCATCAGTAAAAATCGGATAGTTGTACTGGAGGACAGAAGCAATTTCACCTTGGGTTTTCCCTTTAAGATCAAGTCTTATAGATTCTAAATCAATGATTTCTGTTTTCGGAAAGAAATCATAGAGAGCTTCAATGCCAAAGAAACGTGCAAAAGCACGAACTGCCATGGTAGTGCCGTTCTGCTTACCTTGGTAAGAATATCCAGCGATGTGTGGAGTGGCGATGTCAACCATGTCCAGCAACTCTCTGTCAATGTCCGGCTCATGATTCCAAGTGTCAATGATCACGGGGCCAAGCTTAGGGATAGCCCTTTTCAGTGCTGCCTCATCCACGACCTCTCCACGAGACGCGTTGATGAAAATCGTACCTGGTCTCATCCTGCTGAAAAACTCATCGTTAGCCATTCCTCTAGTTGTCTCGTTCAAAGGAACATGCATTGTCACTATGTCCGCATTAGCCAAAAGATAATCCAAAGGACAGAACCCCTCATTACCCTCCTCAGCCATGCGTGGCGGATCGTTCTTCAGGACTTTAAAACCAAGAGAACCAGCCACAGAATCCACTCGCCTCCCGACATTTCCAACACCGATAATTCCAAGCTTGTCACCTTCAAGCCTGATTGCCTTTCGGGCTGCAACACCGTAAAGTGCCGAAAAGACATAGTTCATCACTCCTCCAGCATTACACCCAGCGGAATTGCGTACTATGATGCCCTTACTGTTACAGTAAGGCAAATCAATATGATCCATTCCAATGGTAGCAGTGGCAATGAATTTCACCGGAGTGCCTTCAAGCAAGTCCGCATCACATTTTGTTCTGGTTCTGATGATCATAGCATCAGCATTCATAACATCATCTCTGCGAATTGAACGGCCTTCCATGTACTTAACATCTGCATACGGCTCAAGCACACCCTCGATAAAAGGGATTGCATCATCAATTATCACTCTGACCGGATTCATATTCTTTTATTATTTCAGGATCAATTCTTTGACAAAACCAACTTTCTCATAATCCTTAACAAACAGTTCATCTTCTTCTAGAAAACGGTTAATTGCCTGAATTAAAGCCGGTTTCTGAAACTCTAGATGATTCCGTAGCATAGAAGAAGAAATCGTCACATACAGCTTTCCATCTCGGTAAAACTTCCGCAACGTCTGACCTGAGAGTCCGGAGACAGCATCCCAAGCCGCAAAAACCCGTTGGGTATTAAGTCCGGCACTCAATTTCAACGCTCTGATGTACAGCGGGATTAACTGATCCATGCCCAAAGCCTCTTTTCGGGGAGTTCCTTTAATCTTTTCAAATCCTGACATGATCAAATCTCCTTAAATTCACCACCAGAAGCCTCGAAATAAGCTCTGTCAGAAGTAATTCCATCAACAACCCCTGACATCCGGACCTTATTGCTGTCTGTTATGAATATCTGACCGAAATCACTGCCAGCCACCATCCCCAAAAGATTCGAAATTCGGTCCATGTCCAACTTGTCGAACACATCGTCCAGCAGCAACATAGGAGGAAAACCATACCTTCGTTTCATCAATTCATACTGGGCGAACTTCAAAGAGACCAGGAAGGATTTCTGCTGCCCCTGTGAACCGCACCGTCGGATCGGAAATCCGTCCATCTCAAATTGAAAATCATCTCTCTGAATCCCGGCAGTAGTGTACTTGAGCATTCTGTCTTTCTCTCTTGAAGCCTTAAGCAAATCCACTAGGGAGCCCTTACTTAGATCAGACTTATAATCAATCGACACCGACTCACGGCCTCCAGAAAGCGTAGCATAATGTTCAGCAGCAAGCGGAAGCAGGTCCTTTACAAAAGCCGTTCTTTTGGAATAGATCACACCGGAATATTCATTCATCCGCTCGTCGAACACATCTAGCAGCCCTTCGTCAGAAGTTCCATCCTTTAGCATTTTGTTCCTTTGGAAGAGAAGACGATTGTACTGCTGCATCGCGGCAAGATATTCCCGATCCATCTGAGAAAGAACGGAATTGACGAAACGGCGCCTGTCCTCACCACTTTCGCTAACCAACGAAGTGTCTGATGGAGAGACCATCACAATCGGTAGCACCCCGATGTGTTCAGAGATTTTCGAATATACCTTGTCATCCCTCCGCACCTTCTTCTCGCCTTTGCCGTCCACCTGAACAGAGAACCGCGCGTCTGGCCCCATATTCATTGAATATGTTCCCGAAACCGCGAAATTGTCAGTGCCGTGTCGGAAATTGAATCGATCCGATGAGGCAAAGGCACTCTTTGTCATTGACAAGTACCACACCGCATCCATGAGATTAGTCTTTCCCTCCCCATTATTGCCCCAAATGCAATTAATGTTGGACGAGAACGACAATTCCTGAAACGCAATGTTTCTGAAATTCTGGACTACTATTTTCTTTAGAACTGGCATCCGGATCTTCTTGAACAGAGGACAAAGATAGTCATTTTCACCCGAAAAGAGATAGGGGCCCAATATTGCAGGTTTAAACATTTTTTTCTAATTTTGCGGACTATTATTCGATAATAACAAAAACTGTATAAAAATGTCAAAACAAGAAGCTATTTTAAAGGAGCAAGAGCAGGAGCGTGAGGAGAAGGTCATAGAGACCGTTTCCAAGACCGACCAGTTCTTCCGTGAGAACAAAAAAACAATCTATGGTGCTATTATTGCGCTAGTTGTGGTCGCACTCGCGATCGGTGGGTATCAGAAGTTCTATGCACAACCTAAGGCTGCCGAGGCCGCTGCCCAGATGGCTCCGGCTGAAGCCAATTTCCGCAACGGGGAGTTCGAACTCGCACTTAACGGTGACGGCAACGTGCTTGGATTTGCCCAAATCATCAATGACTTTGGAGCAAAGGGCGGCAAAGACATCTACTACTATGCAGGTGTCTGCGAGCTTCAGCTTGGAAACTATCAGGAAGCTATTAACTATCTCAAGAAATACGATGCTAAGGAATCTATCCTCTCAGCTAGAGCAACCGCTTGCATCGGTGATGCGTACGTAGGCCTTGAAAAGTACAATGAGGCTGTCGGTTACTTCGAGAAAGCTGCTGCTGTTGCTGACAACATGTTCGCAGCTGCTTATCTTTTGAAGGCAGGTGTCACTTGCGAAGAGCTTGGCGATAACGCAAAAGCCCTCACTTTCTACAAGAAAATTAAAGATCAGTACCCCCAGTCTGTTGAGGGCTACGACATTGACAAGTACATCACTCGCATCGAGAACCAGACCAAGTAACGAACTATGGGAAGAGCGTTTGAATTCCGCAAGGAGAGAAAATTGAAGAGATGGGGCCACATGGCCAAGACCTTCACAAAGATCGGAAAGGAAATCACCATCGCGGTAAAGCAGGGCGGTCCTGACGTTGTCGGCAACTCTAGACTTAGGGCTCTTATGGCCGAGGCTAGAAGCGAGAACATGCCTAAGGACAATGTTGAGAAAGCAATCAAGAGAGCCCTTGAGAAGAATCAGGGGGATTTCAAGGAGGTTGTGTTCGAAGGCTACGGCCCTCACGGAATCGCCTATCTCGTTGAGACTGCTACCGACAACAACACTCGCACCGTAGCCAATGTCAGAAGCTACTTCACAAAGTGCGGTGGCTCTCTCGGCACCAGCGGCAGCGTGAGCTTCATGTTCGACCACAAGTGTGTGTTCCGCATCAAATATCAGGAAGGGATGGACATCGATGAGCTCCAGCTAGCCCTTTGCGACTGCGACGATGATCCTGAGGTGTTCATCGAGGAGCAGGAGGACAAGGATGGTGAAATCACCAAGGATGTCGTGATCTACGGAGCGTACGAGTCTTACGGTGCTATCCAGAAATACATTGAGGACAATGGCTACGAACTCATCTCCGGAGGATTCGAGAGAATCCCTAACGTGGATCTCAAGGATGTCACACCTGAGCAGCGTGAGACTCTTGACAAACTCACCGGACTCCTTGAGGACGATGACGATGTCACAAATGTTTACAGCACGCTAAAACCGGCTGAGTAATACTCACTTGAATATTAGGGGCTGACTGAAAGTTGTTTTCAGTCAGCCTTTTTCTTCATATCATGGGGTCATTATGGGTGCAAAAAATTTTTCCATGGCAAATTTTTCACGTTACAAAAATTTGCTATGGAAAAATTTCTTTGCGCTATGGTGACATCACAAAAGTTGCGACTGTGCTTAAAGAGTCGCTTCGACAGGCTCAGCGACCGGAACATTAGGTACACAATTATATTCAGAAATTAGCATTTTGCCACAAGAGACGGAATTTTACGATTTTGCGGGCAGGAATTTTGAATGAATGGGGATTCTTGATAAATTTGTGATTCTGAAAATTTGACTAAAGTAACAAAATATGAGCATCCAGCAGGATAACATCAAGAAACTGGTCGAGCGCAGAGCCGCGGCCAGGATGGGTGGAGGCCAGAAAAGGATCGACGCCCAGCACGAGAAAGGCAAGTTGACAGCGAGGGAACGCCTCGCACTGCTGCTTGACGAAGGAAGCTTCGAGGAATTCGATATGTTTGTCCGTCACCGCTGCACGAACTTCGGAATGGAAAAGCAGCACTTTGACGGAGACGGAGTTGTCACCGGCCAAGGCACAATAGACGGACGTTTGGTTTATGTGGCGGCCCAAGACTTCACTGTCTCTGGCGGGTCTCTTTCAAAGACAATGGCGGAGAAGATCTGCAAGGCGATGGATCTAGCAACCCGCAACGGTGCGCCATTCATCTGCCTCAACGACTCTGGTGGAGCGAGAATCCAGGAAGGAGTTGATGCGCTTGCGGGCTATGGTGAGATATTCGAAAGGAATATCCTTGCGTCTGGAGTGGTACCGCAGATTTCGGGAATATTCGGTCCTTGCGCTGGAGGAGCGGTTTACTCCCCTGCCCTCACGGACTTCACGGTGATGGTCAAAAACACATCCTACATGTTCCTCACTGGCCCGGCTGTCGTGAAGAGCGTCCTCGGTGAGGTTGTCTCGCAGGAGGAACTCGGTGGGGCAAGCGTTCACGCCTCAAAGAGCGGTGTCGCTCACTTCGCAGCCGATAACGAGCAGGAAGGAATCGCCACCATCAAGGAACTCCTTAGCTACATTCCTCAGAACAACATGGAGGAGGCGCCAAGGGTTCCGACCAATGATCCGGTCAGCAGGGTTGATGACTCTCTGAACGAGATCATCCCGGACAACCCTAATCAGGCCTACGACATGTACAAAGTCATCACGAGCATCGTGGATGACGGGAAGTTCTTCGAAATCCACAAGGAGTTCGCCAAGAACATCATCGTGGGATTCGCACACATGAACGGCCGCAGTGTCGGCATCGTGGCGAACCAGCCTAAGATGCTCGCCGGGGTGCTGGACATCAACGCCTCACGCAAGGGTGCCCGTTTCGTGCGCTTCTGCGATGCGTTCAACATCCCGATCGTCTCACTGGTGGACGTGCCTGGATTCCTCCCTGGAACCCAGCAGGAGTACGGCGCTGTCATCACAAACGGAGCCAAACTGCTCTATGCCTACGGTGAAGCCACAGTCCCTAAGGTCACGGTGGAGCTCCGCAAGAGCTACGGTGGGTCGTACATTGTGATGAGCAGCAAGCACCTGCGTGCCGATCTTGTCTATGCCTGGCCTTCAGCCCAGATCGCTGTAATGGGAGCCGACGGGGCCGTCAATGTGCTCTACGCTAAAGACATCAAGGCTGTCGAGGATCCCACTGAACAGCAGAAAATCCGAGCCGCAAAGAAAGAGGAGTACGAAGAACTCTTCAACAATCCTTATCAAGCCGCGGAAAAAGGCTACATCGACGATGTGATCGAGCCTCGCAACACCCGCTTCCGCATCATCAGAGCCCTCGAACAACTGGCCGGAAAGAAGCAGCTGATGCCTGCGAAGAAACACGACAATCTTCCTCTATAGTGATTATGAAGAGATTAGGGCAATTACTATTATCTGTCGTCCTTCTGCTCTCCGGACTGGAGCTCAACGCACAGAACCTGGCGGATCTGAGAATAGGAGAGGTCCTCGTGGAGAACACCAATGGACTCACGGACGGCTACGGACAGCGGACCGGCTGGATCGAGATCTTCAACAATTCCTACGGAAGCGTGAAGTTCGCTGGCTGCTACTTGTCCGACGACAAGGACAACCTGCGGAAGTATCATATTCCGGCATCTGACGTTTCGGCAACTCTGAAACCACGCCAGAGCGTTGTCTTCTACGCAAGCGGAAACGCCTCACAGGGAACATATTACACGAATTTCACCCTACGCAACGGTTCCACAATCTACCTCGTCAGCAATGACGGGCGCACCATCATCGACACGATCGACATCCCAGCTGACCTTCCGGCTGACTGTTCGGTTGTAAAGGTTCCGACTGGAGTGAAGATGATGGATTTCGAGACAACGGTCACTGACAAACCGACTCCGGGTTCCTACAACGGTGATGTGGACGCAAAGACCAACAGCCAGATAATGAAGGAGAAAGACCCGCACGGATGGGTTCTGACGCTGATTTCAGTCTCAACCGTGTTCATCGCGCTCACCATCCTTGCGTTCATCTTCGGCTGGATCGGCAACGCCAACAAAAAAGCTGCGGCACCAAAACCGGCAAAGGCAGCAAAACCAGCGAAAAGCGGGAATATGACTCCGGAGGTTGCTGCAGCGATCTCAATGGCGCTATCGCAGGAATTCGGAGGAGAGATCTATGCGGCCATCGCGTTGGCTCTTGATGACTATCTCGGCGGAGGAATCCACGACGAGGAGAGTTTCGTCATCACCATACGCCCGTCACAGGCCAGCAATTGGAACGACAAGACACAGAATTTCAGACAATTACCAAGATAATAAAAGAATATAATAACATGAAAACGTACAAATTCAAGATCAACGGCAACGAGTATAACGTTGAGATCAATTCAGTGGAAGGGAACATCGCGGATGTGACGGTGAACGGAGCGGCATATCAAGTAGAGATGGAGAACACTCCTGGTACCAGCGCTTCGACAAGCTCAGCGACCGGTGCTCCAGCAAGTTCAGTCGCTTCGACAGGCTCAGCGACCGGGACAACGGGCAGGAATGCGGCCAAAGCGGTCGCTGAGCCTGCCGAAGCGCCCGCCGCAAAACAATCCGCCCCTGCTGGCGCAGGCAAACCAGTGACCTCCCCTCTCCCAGGCGTGATCATCGAGATCTCCGTCAAGGAAGGCCAGGCCGTGAAAGCAGGGCAGAAAGTGGCCGTCCTTGAGGCTATGAAGATGGAGAACGAGATCCAGGCTCCGGCTGACGGAACCGTCACAGCCATCCTCGTGAACAAGGGAGACTCAGTCCTCGAAGGTGCCGAAATCGTCAAGATAGCATAGAAGGATGGACATCATATTCGAAAGCCTTAAACAGTTCTGGTACTTCACCGGATTCGCCAACGCGACTTGGCAGAATCTTGTGATGATCTTGATTGGCATCGTGTTCATCACGCTGGCCATCAAGAAGGAATGGGAGCCGCTCCTGCTCGTTCCGATCGGATTCGGAATGATCATCGGCAACATCCCGATGTTTCCGGGACTGAACATCGGAGTCTATGAGGACGGCTCCGTGCTGAACATCCTGTACCAAGGCGTCAAGCAGGGCTGGTATCCACCTTTGATATTCCTTGGAATCGGTGCGATGACTGATTTCTCCGCCCTGATCTCCCAGCCGAGGCTGCTTCTGATCGGAGCCGCAGCCCAGATGGGAATATTCGGAGCCTACCTTCTTGCCCTCGCTCTTGGATTCGACCCGAACCAAGCCGGAGCCATTGGCATCATCGGAGGAGCAGACGGCCCTACGGCCATATTCCTCTCCTCACAGCTCGCCCCGGATCTGATGGGAGCGATCGCCGTGAGCGCATATTCCTACATGGCACTTGTGCCGGTCATCCAGAGGCCTATCATGCTTGTGCTGACAACAAAGAAGGAGCGACTGATCAGAATGCCCGCGGCAAGACAAGTAAGCCAGAAGGAAAAGATAATCTTCCCTATCGTTGGATTCCTCCTCACGGCATTCATCGTGCCTTCAGGACTTCCTCTTTTGGGAATGTTGTTCTTCGGTAACCTTCTGAAAGAAAGCGGAGTGACAAGGCGTCTGGCAGAGACCGCTCGCGGCCCGCTGATTGATGTCGTCACGACACTCATCGGCCTCACCGTCGGAGCCTCCACCCAAGCGGACAAATTCCTCAGCGGGAACTCAGTCAAGATATTCATCCTTGGCCTGCTGTCTTTCGTGATCGCCACGACCTGCGGAGTGCTTTTTGTGAAGATCTGGAACCTGTTCCTCAAAGGCGACCGGAAGATCAACCCGCTGATCGGCAACGCCGGAGTTTCCGCAGTGCCGGACAGTGCCCGCGTCTCCGAGATCGTCGGCAGGGAGTTCGACCCGAACAACCACCTTCTGATGCACGCCATGGGACCGAACGTCGCAGGAGTCATCGGCTCTGCGGTCGCTGCTGGAATCCTGCTTGGCTTCCTAGGATAAGATTTATTCCTACGAATATGAAAAAAGCGCGTCAAGACAGAACTAACGCGCTTTTTTCATATTCATAAAACTTCAGTCGCTAACGGTGCGACGGGAAACTGAAAGAGACCATGATGGAGAACCTTATCTTAAAAGGCAGGTCGCCCATTTTGGCGGGTTCCCACGCCGGCGAGCTGGACACTACCCTGACAGCCTCCTTGTCAAGATCCGGATTGGCGCTTGTCAAAGCCTTGACATCGGTCACTTTCCCGTCAAGACCTACCGTGAACTCCACCTCGACAACACCGCTGATTCCCATCTTGCGGGCGGCAGATGGATACTTTTTGTTCTTGTCCACCCAAAGTTGAAAATCGCCGGACTTGTCACCGATGAATCTGGCAGGGGTGTCAGCCCATTCCACAGGCAGGGTGAAACGCTTCATTATATTATAGTCAAAGGTGACATCGCCCGCAATGTTCAGCAGTCCGAGCAAGCCGTCCTTGACGACGAAGGCATGGGCCTGATGAAAAGGAGAAGCGACTTCATATTCAATAGGATAAAGGATTGTTCCGAATTGGTCGATGTAGCCGAACCTGCCTTCAGAGCAGACAATGGCAAGACCGTTGTCGAACGGGGACACCGCATCATAGGCGCAAGGGATCACGACATTCATGTCTTTATCGGCAAAGCCCCATTTACCGTTTTTTGAAACAGGCGTCAATGGTCCGGCCGCGGACATATTCAAGGAAAGGAAAACAAAGAGTCCGAAGAAAGTCAAGATTCTGCTCATCTTTTAATGCTTTTAGGTTTCAGACGGAAAATCACCGAATACGAGAAAGAGGCTTTCACAGGTTTGCCATCATAGGTCGCAGGAGTCCATTTCGGTGACTCCGAGACAACCCTGACGGCCTCATGGTTCAGTTCATGGCTGACGCCTTTCGTGACCTTGACATCAGAGACAACCCCTGAGGTGTCCACACAGAAAGTCAGATTCACGGTACCCTCGGCTTCGTACATTCTGGAGAGTTCAGGGTATTTCAGCTGTGTGTTGACCCACGCTGAGAACTTGTTGGCATCGCCTCCGTTAAACATCGGCTTGGAGTCCAACCAAATGTACGGGAAGGTGAACTCCTTTATTCTCTCGTAGTCGTAGGACACATTACCAGCGACATCCAGCAAGCCGACCCTGCCATCCTTCTTTACGAAAGCATGGCTGTCACGGAATGATGTCACCTCATCGAACTCAATGGGAATCAGTTCGTTGCCAAACCAGTCAATGTAACCCCATTTTCCACTTAGTTTCACCATGGCAAGACCATTATGGAATGATCTGACGTAGTGGTACTTGTAGGGTATCACCAACTCTCCGTCCAGATTGACGAAGCCCCACATCCCGTCTTGCTCCACGGCCTTGAGTCCTTCGCTGTACGGACGCTCCGACTTCTTTTCGTCCTTTTGGGGTTCTCCATGAATCAAAGAGCACTCTCCCGACCCACAAGGCCCCCCAATGGCCTGAGTCGGAACCAGAATGGCCAGAAGAATCAAAGACAACAATGATACTTTCATAAGCGAAAAGGTTTGCTTTATTACATAATGTTATCGCAAAGACAAAGATAGAAATTAAATTGTTTTGGCAAGAGCATTCTTTTGATTATCTTTGTAGAATTAGGAAAATCAACACATAATAATAGATGGAAAACAAGCTACAGGAACTGACTGACAAGCTCTACAAAGAGGGACTGTCAAAGGGTAAGGAGGAAGGCGAGGCCATCCTTGCCAAGGCCAACGAGAAGGCATCCGAAATCATTGAGGATGCCAAAAAACAGGCCGAATCCATTCTAAGAAAGGCTCAGAAGGACGCCGAGGACTACAAGACCAAGATCGAGGGCGACGTGAAGATGGCCGCTGTCCAGAGCCTTCAGGCCACCAGAAAGGACATAGAGAACCTCATGGTAGGCAAAATGACAGACAAGCAGGTAGATTCAGCCCTCTCATCAGTCGATTTTATCAAGGAAATCATCAAGGCCATTGCCCAGAAGTTCAATGCAGAAGAGGCCGTTGACCTCAACATCGTACTTCCGGAAAGCCTTAAGAAAGAACTTGAGCCTTTTGTCAGCAGTGAGCTGGCTAGCATGCTTAAGGGCGGAGTCATAGCAAAGTTTTCCAAGAAAGTTGCCGGTGGATTCACAATTGGTCCAAAGGACGGTTCTTATTTCATCAGCCTCACCGACGAGACGTTCAAGTCCCTGATCGGTGATTATCTCAGACCTGCCACACGCAAGATTCTCTTCGGTGAGTAATGAACAACTACGAGTACATAATCTCCAGCCTTCCGGCCATCTCTCTTGACTGGAAGTTCGGGGAGGGCACGTCCTTCGACACCTACGTCGGATGGATCAAGTCCCAGCTCAGCGACTCCGACATCAAGGTCGTGGACCGTCTGCTGGACGGATTCAAGGACGAGAACCTTAACCGGGAGTTCTACGAGGCCGCCCTGAAGGACAAAGAAAGGTTCATCAAAGAATATTTTACTTTCGACTTGAACGTCCGCAACGGCAAGGCTCGTTTCCTCAACAAGGCTTTTGAAAGGCCTATAGATCAAGACACCATCAATCTAGAAGTCCGTGAATTTACTGAACTTCAAAGGCTTGACGAGGTGCTAAACGCCCCTGATTTGCTATCAAGGGAACGTGGTTTGGATTCCATGATGTGGGAAAAGATTCTTCAAATCACCACTTTCAACTACTTCGACCTTGACGCCATCCTCGGCTTCATCGCAAGGTTGCACATCATCGGCAGATGGTTCGCCCTCGACGAGAAGACCGGCCGGGAGATGTTCCACCGCCTCGTGGACGAGGTCAGAGGCA
>DBKH01000100.1:0-2706 GCA_002297815.1 Bacteroidales bacterium UBA755
CTGCTTGTAGATGTCGAGCTGGTCGTGGGTGAACTGCACCACCTCCTTGCATCGGTCGACGAGCGTCTTTGCCTCATCCTTCGCCGCGATGACTTGATTGAAGAACTTCTGCACGTCACGCTCTTCAAGCCACGTTCCGAAGAGGTCAATCGCTTCACGTACTGGCTGGCAGAATGAATATGCCGGAATCTTACGCTCGATGTCCTTGTAGCCATTGATCAGTTTGGCAAGGCTGCGGTCGCTGTCCATGTCACGACAGGCACGGAACAGCTGGGTACTGTCAGTAGTCGCCGGCAAAGCCGAAACGCCGAAAATCTCCTGCCAGGCAGAAATAAAGCTTTGGATAATCTCCGCTGAGATGGCCTTTGCCTGGCGGAGCGTGAACTTGCTTGCCTCGCCAACGATACGGCCTGCCACAGTCTGCGTCTCCACGTTGGGATTATTGGCATAGGCATAGTCACGATTGTGACGGCGCACCAACTCATTGATGACGTACAGGGTGCAGATGCTGTCCCAACCGTATGGAGCTTTGGCGAACTTTGCCAGGACATCAGCCACGTTGACTTCAGCGAACTGTTTGTTGAGGTAAATCCCCACTTCATGCTCCGCATCTGTAAGCCCGGCGTTCATCCCATCGTAATCGCCTTGCTGCACAGGCCGGAGGATTGCCATCTTCAACTGTTCCGAGGTACGTGGTATGCCCGGTTTATCCACAAGACCAGCCTTGGTGTAGATGCCCGACAGATGCTTGTCCATAGCAATGCGATAGCGATCATTGCCTCGTTTCTGCCCCAGCTCCGCCACGTCTATCACACAGAAGCCGGAAATGATGGGGCATGTGTCGAGTATCTTCTCAAATTCCTTCTTGATGAGTCCCTCGTAAAGCTCGTTGGCGCGTTTCTCAAACTCGTCACGCGTTTTTTTATTGTCTTCACTGGTCACAGGGGTCGCCATGTAGCGGTTAGCCTGACAGTACCAATAGAATGCGTTGTAGAGACGCTTGTTGTCTCGATACTGCGGGCCCACGTAGTAAACCATGCGGTTCTGGTTGCTGTTCTGCAACGCCAACTGCCCGGCTGTGTCATAATCCGCATCCATCACAAACTCCACCTGCACATCAGGGTTGTTGGAGAGGAAGGTGCGCTGCTTGATGGTGAGACCCACGGAGAAGCTGCGGGTCTTGTACTGCTCCTTGTTGCGGAGGGCAGTGATGTACTTGTTGAATATTTCTTTCAACTGTTCCGCCTGGGTGTTGTTGTCAACCACCTGGCTCTGGATCAGCTGAGCCACTTTCATCTCCTCCTCGCTGTAGAAAGTAAAGGTGTCTGGAGCGCCTTGTTTGCCCTGCTCGCGACGTATGATGTTGTTGTCGCAAAGGAAATCCACGATTTTCTCCACCTCGTTCTTGATGGTAAGACGAGGAGTGTCCATGTCGTTGACAAGGAGAGTGGTCACATTGTCGATCGTTGCGGGGAAAAGCAGCTGGTCTGTCTGCGAGATGTTGCAGATCATGAACAGCACATTGGCCACACGAAGGGCAAGCCCTGTCCGCTCAGGGTGGTCTGTCTGATAAGTGCGCGCCATGTCAATGGCATTCTGACGAGCCTTCTGGCCACGGGCCTGCAAACCTTCCTCGAACATGTTGTTGTAGAGTTCGTCAAAAGAGATGAACTTGCCCAACTCAGCTTCGGCGTTCGCCTTGGCGGTGGAGTGGATGACCTTGATGATGCTTCGCTCATTACCCTTCACCTCCTTGGCCACATAGCCGAGGGCGAGGAAGGAGTTGAACACCTGCATGATCAACTTGAACTGGTAAGGAACAAACGGGTAGTAGTCCACGAAATCGTCCTGCGAATCGTAGATGCTGTAGGAAGCGGGCAGCTTGAACTGCAGGTCGAATCCTGCCTTGTACTTGTTGTAGAGCGAGGCCAGCTCCGGCTTCACCTCCTCTTTCTTGTCGAGAATTCGTTTTTGGGTGATGACTTCCGGCTGCGTTCCTTTGAGTGACACCTTGACTTCAAAACGTCCCTTGATCTTGCCTTCCTTGTCTTTTTCCTCAGCGATGTTGCAGTCATCCATAATCTCCGAGAGGTCTTGCTGGGCGGTGCAAGCCACCCACACCTTGTTGCCGCAAGCCTCGGAGAGCTTGGTGATGATCTCCTGAAGATTGAGATAGCGGTCGCGCTCCTTGTTGATGAACTGGCTCACCTCGTCGGCGAGGAGAATCAGGCGGTAGTCTTCACCCTTGTCCTTCAGCCAGGAAGCCAGCTCCATGCCGAAACGGTCGATGCTCATGTTGGTGTCCCGCTTGATGATGCGCTCGCGGATGCTGTCCACAGAGAGTGTCGGGGCCAGTTCTCTGGCGATCTCGAGCACCCAATCCAGCTCATTGTCGATCAAGTCGGCAGCCACGCCCGGATCGTTCCAGTCAGCGCCTTCCTCTGCAATTCGCTTCTTGAAAGCCTCAAACACACCCTTTTCCGCCAACGGCTTCTCAAGATTCTGCGCAAGGGTGATGTTGAACTTGTTGAAGCCACGCTTGCCATTGAACTCGTTCCAGAAAACATGAAGGAAAGCCTTCTTCTTGTCGGTGGAGTTGTCGTAGCTGGTCTCAAGGTTGAAGATGCAAGTGTCGATGGTGGCATGCTTCAGCCAGTCGGCAATAGAGAGCAACTCGTCGTAATCGAAACCAAGGTTGTGCTTCTC
>DBKH01000100.1:2767-8207 GCA_002297815.1 Bacteroidales bacterium UBA755
CAGTAGTCGAGGTATTTCAGGAAGTGAGACTTTCCCGAACCGTAGTAACCGTCAATCCAAATTCCGACATGGTCGTAAGGCTTGTTGTTTTTGATGGCGTCGAGTATGCGGAAGAGGCCGTTGATGATCTCATCGGTGAAGACATATTCCTGTATTTCAATCCGTTCTGTCTCCGGGTCGAACTTGGTGGCGCTGACGGCAGGGTTGACCGCACGGTTGATGGGTTTGCTGTATAAATCTTTCAGTTTCATACGTTATTCATTGATTAATAGTGTCGCGCGATAGGTGTGGTTGTCGGGAAGCGTGTCGAACAATCTGAACGAATTGCCATCTCTATGTCCTGGATAGAAGACGATGATCTTATACTTCCCTGTCTCGTTATAGTCCTCGTAGAGGGCAAGGAACTCGTTGACTCTCAGGTATGGAAACATGCTGCCGACGCCATACAGGAAAACGTATGGACGGCGGTACCCATCCTTGATGGTGATGTGGTCGATGATGCGCTGGTGGATGTACCGTACAAACTCCGGTGAATGAGCGTTGCGAGTCAGTGTGTCCTGGGTGTTCCGCGCGTTGGACGGGTCGACCCGCTCTTTCTCCAACTGGTACTTCAGCATGGACGGATGACGCAGGAACTTCTTCCGGTCAAGATAATGGCAGAACTCCTCAAACAGATTGAGGGTAAGCACATCGACATAGTTCACGGGACGGATCAGGTTCGCCTTGAACTCTTGAATCTGCCTGCGTATGTCGTACTCTTTCTCTGCCGGGTACTGATAGATGAAGAAGTTATAGAACAAGTCCCCGTTCTCCGTGTCCTGGAAACCAGGGCTGTTCAGTTTGTCATCAAGTTCTTTTATGGTCATATCATAGATTTCTTAATATTCTCAATCTCGTAGGGTTGCAGAAGGCATGCTTCAAGGAACCAAGGCTCCCCTTTCGTCAGGTAATACCCGAAATTGGTGCAGGAAAGAGCCTGCAAATGATTGTTAATGTCAAGCATGCCGACTTTCCGCAGGATGGTCAGATACGCTCCCGCCACCTTTCCTTTCGTGAGGTCGCTCCAAGAGTCAACGAACTCGTCCTTGGCTGAGATTTCGTTGAACTCCACCATGAGGTCATCCTTGTCAAGACTCTTCGAGACGCTGTTCCATTTGCGCATGGTGACATTCACATGGAAGTCGAAACAGATCTTGTAAGTCTTCAGTATCACATAGAAGAGGGCGACGACCTTGTCTCCGAGGCTCATAGCATTGAAGTCGTTCCAAAAGGAAGGAGGCATCGCGCGATAGCGCCGCCTTATCTCGTGAATGTTTCGCGAGCGCGCCGCCTCCGCATTGATGTGCAGCAGATTGTTGTTGATCTTTTCCTCCTTCAGAAGTTCCTCACTGTTCCGAGCCTGAAGCAAAGGCAGAAGGATAAGGGTTTCCTCGAATAGGAAGCCTCCTCCTGTCAGGGCTGCGGTGTACTGGCTGTTGTTCTTGTCCATTAGCTGATGTGTCAGGTTTGTCCGTCTCTTCGAGGCCTCCAGTGGTCTCTACGGTTTACACAAAAGTAATGAATTAATTCGAGACAGCAATCAGAAAGAAGCGTAATTATCAACCGAAAGTTCAGAGGATTCCGCGGATGAAATCATTGATGTCGGAGGAAGGGATGCCGAGGGTTTTGAATATGTCAGCGTAGCTTCCGCATTCAAGCAGGCGGCGGACCATTCCGTGGCCGTTTTGGGTCAGGGAATATTCGACAATGGCGGCACCGATCAGGCCTTCAAGAGGGACAACTGCGGCTGTCACGCCATCCTTTCCGGCCACCGGAATGGCAAGATCGTAGAAATTGTCATCATCGGAAAGATCGAGTTCCTTCTTTCCGGCAAGGTAACGTCTGAGCGAGGCTTTAATGTCTGAATATGACAGGTCCATGTACCCGCCATGATAGGCCGCGACGCCTTCCTGAATCATCGGCAACGCTTTCGGCCATGCTGAGCGGAGAAGCAGAAGGGCGACATCGCGCCTGTCATCCCAATAGTTTGACAGAATGATGTCCGAGCCGAAAGTCCTACCATAGAACGCTCTGTCAGAAGCCTTTCCGGAAGCCGAACTCATCAGAGGATTTGAATATGCGTTGAACAGCATGCCGGACAGGCGTTCGCACTGGTCAATGGACGGAGCCACCACATAACGGATCGGGCCGGAGAAATCGGGAGCATATTCATTGATGAAAGTTCTGGCAAAGGCAGACAGTCGTGAAGCGGTGCGCTTGGGGACTTTACTGTCAGAAAAGCTGTAATATTCAATGCCTTTGAAACTGGTTTTCGCCAAGGCAGGGAGTTCCGCGTCAAGCCAGTTGCACAGGCGGAACGGATTGTCTTTGCCTCCGTTGCCGGGAGCGACAGCCTTCGCGCAGACACGGAAGACGGTTTCCATCCATCCTTCGTAGTCTTCGCCGGGGAGTTTGCTGAACGTGGCGGCTATCAGTTCGTAGGCTCCGTTGCCAAGTTTCCGGATGTCCAGAACGCGGTTCTCACGGAAAGAGGAATAGAGCAGATTCCCGTCATCAAACTCCTGAAGGTAGTCAGGTGAGCCGTTCACCCAGTACGAACGTCTGCCGAACTCGTCAACGGAAGAGGTGAAAGATTCCACGTAGCCTTTCCAGAGTTCGGCCACCATACGCACTGAGTCCTTTTCAGCCTTGGTGATATATTCCAGATCAATCTTATACGGACGCAGTCCGGGAATCTGGGCGCTGCGTGTCACCTCCTGGGCGACGCAGAATGACGAAGCGGCTGCCAGCAAAATCAGCGACAGGGCTGTTATTTGAATATTCATCATCAAATATTGTCTATTATGTCACTTCGACAAGCTCAGTGACCGAAGCTACTCCCCTTTAAGGTACTTGAGCCAGAACGCTCGGTTGGCCTCGCCAAAATGCCGGCCTTGGTAGCCTCGGTAGCCGTGCATCCCGTCCGGATAGATCATCAGCTCGAACTTCTTGCCAGCCTTCTGAAGTGCGTCCACCAACAGCAATGTGTTCTGGAAGTGCACGTTGTCGTCACCGGTTCCGTGGGTGATTTTAAGCATCACGGAGCCATCGTAGTTCTTCTCCGTAACCGGATAATTGGCCGCACTGGCAATTGCCTTGGTTGAAGCATAACCTTCCGGATTGTTGGCCGGGGTGTCCATGAACCGCTCCGTGTAGTGAGTGTCGTAAAGAGCCCAGTCATAGACTCCACCACCAGCGATTCCATAGTGGAATGCGTCAGGATGGTTCATCACTAGAAGCGCTGTCATCGTGCCACCGAACGAGAAGCCCTCGACACCGATCTTGTCGCCCTGCACGTACGGAAGCGCCTTGAGATACTCAGCCCACTCCACAAAGTCCAGCACCTCCCGCTCGTCCAGACGCCTGTAGATCTGATCCAGACCTTTGCGGCCGTTATGACCGGAAGCGCGGCAATCCGCGACAACCTCGATGATTCCGTTCTCCGCATACCATTGGTAATATGCCGGGCTGCGGAACCTGTCAATCACCTGCGGGGAATCCGGACCACCGTAGATGTCCACGTGAACCGGATATTTCTTGGCCGCATCGAAATCCTTAGGATAGACAATCATCGCCGGCAGTTCAAATCCGTCCTTGGTCGTCATGGTAATATGCTCAGGCAAAGCGTAATTCGAGGCATCGAAGTCTTCACTTGCCATGTCAGCGACCTTAAAGGACTTAGCAGCCTTCTTCAAATCATAGATCCAAACCTGATTAGGAGTCCTGGAATTGCTGGTCGAAGCAATTGCGTACCTCTGGTCCGGAGAGACCTGCACAGAAGTGACGTGCATGGCCGGATCCGAGATATTCCTGACCACCCCTTTGCAGACTGAATATAATCCGCCGCGCACGCGAGAGTCTCGTTCCGCTACGAACAGCACCTCAGAAGAACTTCCGTCGAACCCTTTGACCGCCTTGCCTTCCTTCACATCGACAAGCGACATCCGCCAGTTCTCCCCATCCGTCAACCTCTTCAGGACCGAACCGTCATAGGAGAGGTAATATATTTGCTGCCAATCAGTTTCAAACGAGCGAACCATGTAGATTCCGTCCCGCCCGAACAGCATCCCGTCGATCCAGTCGAGCCATGTCTTGTAGGACTCGTGGTAGATGTGCTTCTTCGTCCCGTCAACCGGTGACACGGCATAAAGGTCAAGAGTGTTCTGCGTCCTCGGTTCTCTTTGAATATAAAAAGCCTCGCTGTCGGCCCCCCAGAAGGGAGTCCCGAAATACTGGTCGTCATTCTCATCGAAATTCGCCCATGCGGTCTCGCCATTCTGAACATTCACGATCCCGATGCGAACCTTAGGGTTGTTGTCGCCGCACTTCGGGTAGCGTGTCATGCGGACCGAACCTCCCGTCGGAGAGACGTTCGGCAATGCGACAGCCGCCCCAGCGTTCTGTGAATATGCCAACCCCATCCCCGAACGGTCAGCGTCCTCGGCGAACGGTGAATATATCGGGAAGACCGGAACCTCCGAATTATCAAAGCGGTAGAAGCCGATCTTATGCGAATCAGGTGACCACCAAAAAGCGCAGTAATGGGTAGGACGCCCCAGAATCTCCTCGTAATACACCCATGAGGAGTACCCATTCAAAATCACATCCGACCCGTCGAAGGTCAGCTGGGTCTCCCCTTTCGTCGCGATGTCAACCACCCAAAGGTTGTTGTCCCTCGTGAAGGCCATCTTGGTGGAGTCCGGTGAATATGTCAGATTGACCGCCCCCTCAGGCCTGAACGGGAAGTCAGTAAACTTTGCCGGATAGCATATTCCCTCTGTCACTTTCCCGGTCACAGCATTGACGGAGAAGTCCTTAGCCCCCGTGAAAGAATGATCGTAAGTCAACGCCACCTCATTCTTCCCTACCCATTTCCATGCCTTTGGTACATCCTTGAAATCCTCCGCTGAAGCACTCAGGGACACAATAAAAGCCAAGGCTACAAAAAACTTTCTCATATTCATAAATCATTATTTTCAAATCAACACCCCAAGTTATGGAAAATTTCCCCATTCCGCAACAGCGGGGTATAGCATCTTTGCACGAAAATAACGCAGATTTATTTAATATTTGCATGAAATTAGTGCACATTTTATAAAAATATGCACCCAATCTATGCAAATCACCTTGAAGCGAAGTACTCGTCCTTAAAGTTAACGAGATAGACCTTGTCGGTGGCGCGGGTGAGGGCGGTGTAGAGCCATTTGAGGTCATCTACGGTGAGTTCGTCCTGCCAGAACGGGTTGTCAATGAAGACGCAGCTCCATTGGCCGCCTTGGCTTTTGTGGCAGGTAATGGCGTTGGCGTACTTGAGCTGGAGGGCGTTGTAGTAAGGGTCCTCGCGGACGGCTTCGTAACGCTTTTTCTTGGTCGGGATGTCAGCGTAGTCCTCGTTGACTCC
>DBKH01000065.1 GCA_002297815.1 Bacteroidales bacterium UBA755
CCAAGCATCGCGGCTGCGGTCTCCATCTCCCCGGTGGCGACAGCCTCACGGATCTTCGTGGAGCTGACCGTGACACCGGAAGGAGATGTGACGCTGCCCAGACGGACAACATCAAGTCCCTCACTCTCAGCGATTCTCTCGATCGATTCCGGAGTCTGAGGATCGCAGCCCATCCTGTTGTCGTAACCGATCAGAACGGCCTTAGCACCAAAACGAGGAATGAGAACATCACGGAAATATTCCTGAGTGGTCAGCCGGCTGAACTCTTTGGTGAAAGGCAGCACCTCAACATGATCAACACCGAGCCCTTTCAATAACGCCTTCTTCTCATCCAAAGAGGTGAGAAGCCGAAGGTTGCGGGCATCGTCCTGAAGCACGTTGCGCGGATGAGGCCAGAAAGTGACGACCATGCTCTGGTCGCCCCTTTCTCTAGCCGCATTCACAAGCCGCTCAATCACAAAACGGTGCCCGATGTGGACACCGTCAAAGAATCCGGTCGCTATAACCATTTTACTAGTTCAAAATCTTGTCTGTGAGGCAACAATGGGTTCTTGGCATACATTCTGACTGCCACCTGGTACATGCCCGTCCTGTCCGGAAGGATGGACGCGCGGTACTTTGCGACACCGTCATTGAATTCAACCACGCTGTAGTCACACTTTTCCTGAATATGCAACTGATGCTTGACATCCGTTGTGGCGAACAACATCTCCACTCCGATATCCTCAGGAGAGAGATCGCCAAGATTCAGCACAACCTCGGATGTTAATGCATTGGACTCAGAAAGGCTGTACGAAGGATCCGGCTGAGTCTGAGAGATAACCTCAACATTCTGCCACTCCCGGCGGGCCTTCTTCTTCCATGCCGAGATCACGCGAGCCATCTTGTAGTCATCAGCGACCATATTCACGGAACGTTCTGACTGAGGAATATAATACTGGTTGCAGTAATCTGTCAGCATCCTGTTGGTGGTAAAGTTGTTGGCAACCTGAGCGACAGTGTTCTTGATGTAGCCCACCCAAGTCGGAGACAGGCCGAGTTCCTTGTCCACATCGTAGTAGGCAGGAGCGATCTCGTTCTCGATCGTGGTGTAGATCGTGGCGGCGTCAAGCTCGTTCTGGTAGTTCTGGTCATCGTAGGTGCGCTCCAAAGGAAGAGCCCAACCAGCACCCGGCTTGTAGCCCTCGACCCACCAACCGTCAAGCACGGAGAAGTGCATCACTCCATTCATCGCAGCCTTCTCACCGGACGTTCCGGATGCCTCAAGAGGCCTAGTAGGGTTGTTCATCCACACATCAACTCCCTGAACGAGCCTTTTGGCAAGAGAAATGTCATAACCTGGGATAAAGACAATCTTTCCGACAAAACGATCCTGCTTGGAGATCTCGATGATCTGCTTGATCAGATCCTGCCCGGCCTTGTCGGCAGGGTGAGCCTTGCCTGCGAACAGGAACTGCACAGGATGATTCGGATCGTTGACGATGGCATCGAGTCTGTCAAGATCTGTAAAAAGAAGCGTTCCTCTCTTGTAGGTGGCGAAACGACGGGCAAACCCTATTGTCAGCACATCGTCACGAAGGTTCTCCTTGATAGCAACAATTTGGCTCGGAGAGTAATGATTGCACTGTGCAGGGTCGGAAATGCGCTCCTTCACGATGTCGATGAGCCTCTTCTTGAGGGCCTTTCTGGTCTCCCATATCTCAGAGTCAGCTACCTTGTAGATGCCTTCGAAGCAAGACTTGTCGTAGTGATGGGTAGCGAACTCAGGTCCGAACACGCGGGCATGGATCTTCTTCCATTCCGCTGCGGCCCAAGTCGGATAGTGCACACCGTTGGTCACATAGCTGATGAACAGCTCCTCAGGCAGATAGCCAGGGTACATCTTGCTGAATATCTCCCGGCTCACCTTGCCGTGAAGCATTGAAACTCCATTGACATTCTGCGAAAGATTGGCAGCAAGTATGCTCATTGAGAACTCCTCGTTCACATCACTGCCGTTCACCTTGCCAAGTCCCATCATGGTCTCCCAATCAACCTTCAGCCGCTGAGGATAGTGGCCGATATATTTCCTTAACAGGCCCTCATCGAAAGCGTCGTGGCCTGCCGGCACAGGGGTATGGGTGGTGAAGAGCGATGATGCCCTCACGACCTCAAGAGCCTCGCCGAAGTCAAGATTGTCATTTTGAATATATTCACGAAGCCTCTCCAGTCCGGTAAAAGCAGCGTGACCTTCGTTGCAATGGTAGATCTGCGGATTGATTCCGAGATGCCTGAGGGCCCTGATGCCACCAACTCCAAGAAGGAGTTCCTGTTTCAGACGGTTCTCCCAGTCGCCACCGTAGAGGTGATAGGTCACCTGACGATCCTCCGGAGAGTTCGCTTCATAGTCTGTGTCAAGCAGGTAGAGGTCGGTACGCCCGACAGCCACCTTCCAGAGGCGCGCGGTGATCGTGCGTCCAGGGAAAGCCACGCTCGTGGTCATCCAGTTGCCCTCGGCATCCATGACAGGCTCGGCAGGGATCTTGGTGAAATCCTGGGCATCATAACGGGCCACCTGCTCGCCCTGACCTGTGATGATCTGGGTGAAGTAACCGTAACGATACAGGAGTCCGACAGCCACAAGGTTGACGTTCATGTCGCTGGTCTCCTTCAGATAGTCACCAGCCAGAAGTCCAAGACCTCCAGAATAGATCTTCAGCGATGTGTCAAGACCATATTCCATGCAGAAATATGCGATGGACGGGTCTTTGCGCTCAGCCTTGAGAGCCATGTAGGCATTGAACTCGTCCATAACCGACTTGAGTTCCCCAAGGAAAGCCTCATCCTTGGCCAAAGCCTTGAACCTCTTGAGACTCACAGCGTCCAGCAGGGCCATTGGGTTGTGGCAGGTATTGTGCCAGATGACCGGGTCGATCGATTTGAAAAGAGACTTGGCGGACTCGTTCCAGCACCACCAAAGGTTCTTGGAAAGTGTCTCGAGCCCGGAAAGGGCGGTCGGAAGGTGACGGGTCACCATCACACTCTTCCATGTTGGATTGTTGATTTCTATCTTCTTGTATGCCATTGATTTTTCTTCATTAAGTTCATCTGGGAAAGCACCCTTGGCCTCAATCACTTTCTCTATGGCCTTTGAATATGCTTCCTTGTAATACTGAATCTGGTTTTCCCACAGGGCTATCGTGGAGACATCCTTCGCTGAAGCCATGTACGCCTTGCGGCCTTCGCTGTCGAGGGCGGCGATCTCCTTGATCCTCGCCACGACTCCGTCCACGACCTCGAAATAGTTCGAGTCATTTCTGTCCAGAACCGTGATGCCTGGATGCTCCTTGTCGTAATGAGACCTTACCCAAAGGCCGAATCCGGCCAGACTTGTGGTAAGTGACGGAATACTGAACGCAAGGCTCTCCAAAGGAGTGTAGCCCCAAGGTTCGTAGTAAGACGGGAACAGTGTCAGGTCAAGTCCCACGAGCAGGTCGTAGTACTTCATGTTGAACACTCCGTCCGTCCCGTTCAGATAGGAAGGGATGAAATAGACCTTCACACGGCTTCCCTTAGCGTTGGTGAAGCCCAACTCCTTGAAACGATGAGTGATGACGTCATATTCATTGTCCATCAGATAGTGGGAGACCTGTGTGGTGTAGTCGGAAGCTTTGCCAGCGAGTTTGGCGACTAGATCCTTGTCGGCCCCGTTGTGGCCGGAAGGGATCATGATGAACGCCTGGATGTCACGGCCTTGCGCCTCGGTATCCAGTAGCTTCTTCAGAGCATCGATGAACACATCAATGCCTTTGTTGCGATATTCATAACGTCCTCCGATTCCTATGAGGATGGCATCCTTCGACACCTCCTCGCCCGACATCGCTGTGGCGACCTCTATCAACCTAGCACGCGCGGCACGGCGCTTTTCGTCATATTCCTCATCCGTTGCAGGAGTGAAGCTGTTCTCGAAGCCATTCGGCGTCACGACATCCACCTTACGCTGAAGGAACTGCTCGCACTCCTTCGCTGTGATCTCACTGACAGTTGTGAATACGTCAGCGTTCTGCGCTGACTTCTTCTCAAGCGAGTGACGGGCGATCACATTGAACTGGCGAGCCTTCTGGTCTCCATCGTAGAGTTTCATCGAATCGTACAGAGGCAGATTGTTGCCTGCGATGCAGCGCCCAATCACCGTGGCATGGGTTGTGAACACGGTCGCGATTGGCAACTGTTTGTACTTTAGATAGAGGAGTCCCGCTCCGGTCTGCCACTCGTGGAACTGTGCCACGACCTTGTCCGAGGCGCTCAGATTGAAGTTCCTGAAACTCTCTATCACTTTTCCGGTGGCGTAGCCGAAAAGGAAATTCTCCTTGTAGTCCCAGTTTCCGGTGATGGAATCGACCTTAAAGCACTCCCAGTATTTTGACAGAATGTCATTCTGGACTGTAAGGAATTGCTTAAAATCTACCAGTATCGCGATGGGGTTGCCGGGAACGTTCCATCTACCTATTCTTACTCGGATTCCCTCTGATGCAGCCTGCGCCTTCCACATACTGTAAAGATGCTGATCCTCGATGAAATCTGGATTGCTTTCAGTGTCCATCCAGACATCTGGGCCAATCAGGATGTGGTGCTTGTGAAGCTGCTGCTTCAGGTAAAGCGATTTGGTGGCGATCACAGTGTAGATGCCTCCGACCTTGTTGCACACCTCCCAACTGACCTCAAACAAATAGTCTGGATTTGTCAGTTCGTTTGTCATTTATTTCTTTTTTACTTGTTTGGTTGTCTTTGTTTTTGGACTCTTTTTCATGGAGACGGTCACTTCGACAGGCTCAGTGACCGACGTTACCGGCTTTGTCGCTTTTTTAGAGACAGGGACCTTTGATGAAGAGTCCTTAGCCACTCTCTTTCTGACAGCTACTTTATTCGTGGTCACTGAGCTTGCCGAAGCGACTTTCTTTGAAAGCTTTCTGACAGCGGCCTTCTTCTCGTCGGTCGCTGAGCCTGTCGAAGCGCTGCCCTTCACCTTCTTCCCCAAAGTGGTCATAGCATCGTCAATCCTGATGATGAAGTCACTCAGCACGTTCATGTAGTTGATGAACGCCTCGTAAGGAGTGTTGTAAGGATTGAAATAGCTGTGAACCTCTCCGTCGGAGAAGAACTTGGTGCTCATATAATAAAGGTGATCACTCTCCTGAAGATGTCCGAAATCCTCCCAGAGAACCGGATCGTTCAGTATGGCCAACTTCTCGGCCTGTCCATAAAGCTTGTTGTAAGCATCCTGCTGGAGCTCATTGCCAAGCCATGCGGTCACATCCCTCTCCTCGTCAGCCCATGAGATCGGATCCTGAACCTCGATCTCAGCGATAGGCTTGAGCTTCTTTGCGGCCAAAGTAGGAGTGGTGAACTCGAACGAGCCGTCCTTCAGCAGAACTTCAGGCAGATACTTCATGAAATCGAATATCCCCGTGCTCTCTTTCTGATGCTCCCCGAACGTCTCATAGTCCATGAACAGATTCACAATGTCCCCGTCAGCGGCTTTAAGCCAAGAAAGGTACTTCTCACCCGTCAGCGGCCAATCCTTCCAACCTCTGTCGGAGAAGCGGAAAGCGATGTCATCGCTCAATGAATAATTGCGAAGCAGCAGTTTCAGATGCTTTTGCTGACTGTCAGTGTAGATGTAGTCCGGACTCTTCCATCCAAGAATATGCCGGGCACCCTCCGTAAGCATCACCTTGAAGCCAAGGTTGTACACGTCACGACCAATGGAGTCTGAATATATCAGCTCAGTGTTCCTAAAAGCCGTAGGCTTCACTCCGAAACACCTCTCGATGGCAGCTGTGTGTTTCTCCACCTGATGCTTGAACTCACCGAAATTGGCGAGCGAGGCGAGGGAGTGGTAATATGTCTCCCCTAGGAACTCCACGCAGCCGGTCTTCGCCAACTCTCGAAAACTGTCCAGCACATCAGGAGCATATCTCTCGAACTGTTCCAATGCTGAACCAGTAATCGAGAAAGTCACCTTGAAGTCACTTCCGTGCTGTTTGATAAGGTCCAGCAGGAGGTTGTTCATCGGAATATAGCACCGCTGGGCAATCCTGCGAAGGATTGTCCTGTCAGCGAAATCATCATAGTAGTGGGAATCCTTGCCGATGTCGAAGAATCGGTACTGTCTCAGTCTGGTAGGCTGATGGACTTGGAAATACAGGCAAATGCTCTTTTTCATAATATTCCCTTATTTATTGTTAACAACAGATTCATAGATATTCTTAAGTTTCGCCGTGGCGATGTTCCATTTCAGGCGGTTGACCTCTTCATAACCTTCTCTAGCAGCGAAATCGGCCAAAGCTGGGTACTTCAGAAGAGCGTAGATGTCATCGGCCATCGCATCAACATCCCAGAAATCAACCTTGAAGGCGTATTTCAGGACCTCCGCAGCTCCAGACTGGTTGGAGATGATGGCCGGTACGTTGGAACGCATGGCCTCAAGCGGAGATATTCCAAAAGGTTCTGACACAGAAGGCATTATGTACACATCCGACATCGCGAACATCTTCTGCACCTCGGCTCCGCGCAGGAATCCGGTAAAATGGAAACGGTCGGATATTCCCAACTTGGCAACGTGACTGATGCAGCGGTTCATCATGTCACCGCTTCCTGCCATCACGAAACGCACTCCCGTGGTCCTCTTGAGTACTTTCGCAGCCGCCTCGATGAAATATTCAGGCCCCTTCTGGAAAGTGATTCTGCCGAGGAAGGTGACGACCTTGTCGCGCACTCCCCTCTCGACCTTGATGTTCTCCCGACCGCTGAAGTCCACAGCGTTGTGGACAGTTACAACCTTCTCAGGATCAATCCCGTACTTATTGATAACTATATTTTTTGTAAGGTCACTAACCGCTATCACCTTATCAGCCGCCATCATTCCCCTCTTCTCTATGTCATAGACACGACTGTCAATCTGGTCCTCTGTTCCCCGGTCGAACGATGTGGCATGTACATGAACCACCAACGGCTTGCCGGTCAGTTCCTTGGCAGCGATTCCGGCCAGATAGGTCAGCCAGTCATGGGCATGGATGATGTCGAACTCATCCTTGTGCTCCATGGCAATAGTGCCTCCGACCATAGCGTAGTGGGCAACCTCTTCCATCAGATTGGACCCATAGCGGCCAGAGAAACGGAACTTCGTGCCGATGCATTTTGTAAGATTCTCGCTCTGAAGCCTGCGCTCGGACTCCACCATCTCGTGAAACTCCTCAGGATCAACGTACGGAATCATGTTCGAACCAATGCGCACGAATTTCACCTTGTCAAGAAACTCGTCCACAGTAGAGCCGACAGACTCTACCGGAACATCACTGGCATTGATGATCTTAGCCGCACTCTGATCCTCATCTCCTGAAGCTGAAGGCATCACAAATAAGGTTTGTACTCCATTGTATGCCAAACCTTTGACTATCCCGTAGCAGGCAGTGCCGAGTCCTCCAGCGATGTGGGGAGGAAATTCCCATCCAAACATCAAAACTCTCATATTCCTACTCCTCTTTGTATTTGTTCTTAAGGTACTCCACCTCCAACAGAGCCGCCGTGCTCAAAGCCGATGAGATCGCTCCGTGAGGCTCGTGAGGCGGGTCTCCATCGTAGAGTTCCGAGAACGCGCCAACTCCGTGCTTGTTCAAATCCTCGTAGAAGCCGTTGACGAGCCACTGAGCCTTGTTCAGGAAGGCAGCCCCTTTCATCTTGAAACAAACCTCGCAATAAGGGCCGAGCAGCGAAGTAAGGCAGCAGCCGTTGTAATAGGCCAAATCACGATCGGTCTGAGAACCCTCATAGACTCCCCTATACTCAGCGTGACGCGGAGAAAGCGTGCGGATTCCCCGTCTTGTCACAAGTTCGTTGTCAATCACCTGAAGCACTCTCTGAGCCACTTCCGGTTCAACAGGAATATCCTCACCCACAAGGGCGTAGAGCATGTTCGGACGGACCTCAAGGTGCTGGCCAGCGTTGTCCACATAGTCAGCAAGATAGCCAGCGTGGGCGTTCCAGAAAGTATTCTGGAAATTCGCGCGAACAAGATCCAGAATGTGAGACCATTCCTTCAGGAAAGCACTGTCTGATGGAGAATATTTCCGTTCCATCGTCACCGCAAAGAGAATGGACTGAAACCACATTGCATTCGTCTCCACCTGATAGCCGGCCCTTTCCGTCACTGGATTGCCGTTCACATAAGTGTTCATCCAAGAGAGGGCCCAATGGTCAAGTTGTGCCCAAAGAAGTCCGTTAGGCTGCATAGCAACCTCGGCTCGTTTGCCAGGCAGATAACTTTCAAGAATACTTTTGACAACCTGACCGTACTTTTTCCAAACAGCCTTTGGATCTGCTCCAAACTCTATGTAATGCGTAAGGGTGTCCGCTAGTCTGAGCGGTGCCTCTACTTGTGTTGTTCTATGGAAAAGACGCTCCTGATTGTCGGCAATAAGGTTATCCAGAATCTCCTCAAACTCAGCCTTGTCTCCGTTAGCATAGAGTGTAAGGCCAGGAAGGGCTTCAAGGGTCTCTCTCAAAAGACCTGTGTAGAGCCATGAGAATCCGGCAGTGATCATCTTGTGGCCTCCACGGTCCTGCTTCAAAAGGTCTGCACAGTGAACAAGCTGCTCATGGTAAGTCGTGATCTTCGCAGCCTTAGCCACAAATGAATCAAACTTTCTCTTTAAGCCTGAAGGAGTTACGAGATCCACCGATGCAGAGAACACAATCGAATCTCCCGGCTTCATCTTCAACTCAAAATGCCCAGGGACATAAAGATCTTCTTTGCAAGCAAAACCACGACGGTACTCATCCGAATAGGTCACGCCTTTGTACCAACAAGGAGATGTCACAAAGGAGACATCCTTGGTGTTAAACTGCATGTTCAAATCCGGGAAACCCTCGTAGAGATTAAACGACATTCCATTAGGAATTTCCCAGCCTTCGGTTCTTGCATTTGGATTCTCCTGAGTCAATGCATGAATGTCACGGAAAGCCAAAAAAGGCGTAAGCAACAATTTCACATTTGCCGGTGCATTGACCAGATCGAAACGGATCATCACTTGATCGGAATCAGGCACAAGCAGGATACTTTTTGTAAAGACAATTTCTCCTACTTTATAGGTAATTTTAGGCACAGGATCAGCCTCAAAATCAATGATGTATTTGTGGCCGCGTGGTTCATAGACATTCCCATAGCAATGAATGCCAAGGTTGAACTGCTTCCCGTTAAGAATGAGGCTTTCGTCCAAAGAGGACAGGAGCAAGTGCTTTTTGCCCCCGAAAGCGTCTATCGGAACCGCCAACAGACCATGATAACGTCTTGTGTTGCAAGTCACTATTGAAGTGTTGCAATACGCTCCTGTCTTGTTGGCACAGATTATCTCCCTCTTCAAGGAATAGGAGAGGTTGACCAACTCAGACTTGTTAAACTTCAAAAAAGCCATATCGGTTAAATTATTTTCTTTCGTTCCTGTCAATCAGCACAAGCGCACAACGGCTCGGCAGGTAGAGACTTAGGCAACCTTCGACTGTCAGATGATCTCCATCGTCTTCGAGCCTGGCAAATCCATCAAACTCCTTTGAATCAGAATCGAGAACCTTGACATAGTCTCCTAACGGAGCTTGGAATGCGTAGTTCACAAACGATTCTACAGGATTGAAATTCAGTGCAAAGATAAGGTTTTTACGCCTGAAAATCAAGATTTTCTTTTCTTCATCGGCTCTTAGGAGCTCAGGCCTTGCCGTAAGTACTCCGTATCGTTTTACAAGATGAATCATCGCCTTGTCAAAGTCTTGAAGACAGTGGTACCTCAACAATCCGTTGTCTGCCAAAGACCACATTCTGCGAGCATGTTCGTAACTCCACCCGTTCCCCTCACGAGGGAAATCAACCCACTCCGGATGGCCGAACTCATTACCCATGAAGTTGAGGTAGCCATCCCCGGCAGTACCGAGCGTTGCCAGGCGAATCAGTTTGTGCAAGGCCACACCTCTGTCAACAATCGGATTCTTCGAGTCCATATTCATTGAAAAGTACATTTCCTTGTCGATAAGCCTGAATATCAAAGTTTTATCCCCAACAAGAGCTTGATCATGACACTCTGCGTAGCTGATTGTCTTCTCGTCTGCCCGCTTGTTTGTGAGTTCGTACCACATCTCTCCTGGGCTCCATTCCTCATCTCGTTTCTCCTTAATCCATTTGATCCAGTGGTCAGCTATGCCCATCGCCATTCTAAAACCAAAACCGACTCCCCCGATCTCGAACGGAGCGGCTAGACCGGCCATTCCGCTCACATCCTCGGCAATCGTGACGGCCTCAGGCTTGATCTGGCGGATCAGCAGGTTCGCCAACCCCAAATAGGTCACAGCGTTCTCATCCACTCCAGCGTTGAAGTACGGTTCGTAGCCGTTGAAGTCTTTCCCCAACCCATGATCCCAGTATATCATACTCGTAACACCGTCAAAACGAAAGCCGTCAAGGTGATATTCCTCAAGCCAATACTTGCAGTTGCTCAGAAGGAAGCGCACGACCTCATCCTTCCCGTAGTCAAAGCAGCGTGAGCCCCATGCCGGATGATGTCCCTGCGGACCTTTATAGAAATAAAGATCATCCCTGCCATCAAACAGACTCAGACCCTCAGCCGTGTTGTCGGAACTATGTGAATGGACAATGTCCATCACAACAGCTATTCCCATCCCATGGGCAGTGTCAACCAATTCTTTAAACTCTTCCGGAGTACCGAAACGCGAGCTAAGTGCAAAAAAATTGGACACCTGGTAGCCAAAGGAACCGTAGTACGGATGCTCCTGAAGGGCCATGATCTGAATCGTGTCGTAGCCAAGCCTCTTGATTCTTGGCAACACATTCTCCCGGAACTCACAGAATGTAGCGACTTTACGTTCCTCGGAACTCATCCCTATGTGGCACTCATAAATCAATGGATGTGGCCTTCGCAGCACCCTATCATTTTTCCATAAATATTCCCTCTCAGGATCCCAGACTTGGGCACAGAACACTTTGGTCTCATCATCCTGTACAAGCCTCGTACAATAAGCTGGAATCCGTTCATCCCCTCCCCCAGGCCATTCTATGAACAACTTGTACAATTCTCCATGACTGAGGAATATCGAGTCTAGTCGAAGTTCCCAATTGCCGTGCCCCACTGGACTAAACTCATAGGCGGAAGTCCGTTTCCAATTGTTAAATTCACCTATTAGGTAGATCCGGTTAGCATTCGGAGCCCACTCCCTAATCACCCACGAGCCGTCGGCACATTTGTGCAGCCCGTAGTAAAGATGGTTGTTGACACTTGAGGCAAGGCCTTCCACTCCATGCCCGGTAATCTTGTCCGCAGCGTCCAAAATCCTCTTGTGCCGCGCCTCAATCGCCTCCTCAAACGGCTTTAGGTACGGGTCAGTGTCGAATATCCAGAGTTTCTTCTTCATGGTTTGACTCGATTAATCAACTATAAAGATAATAATTATTTAGTTACCGTGAAAGTTTCGGAGTGCAAAGTCCGGCCAATTGCACCCCGAAGCCCGAAATATTGACATCACGGGGACAGGCACGGGGCATTCGCACTCGACACGCCACCCTAGTAACGCCCTTAACACTGAATTTGTGTAAAAAAGGGAAAAACAGTAACTTTGTGAGATTGTACCCTTAAGGGAATATGAAAGAGACTTTTAAAAGAATATGGTTTCCGATGGCTGTGGTGTGCGTGATTGCGCTGCAAGCCATCGGCATGGGTAACCGCCTTCCTGCTGGAGATCCAGGGTATGGGTATGTCTTGGCAACAAGACCGCTCCAACCGGACACAATTCACTACAGGAATCAATTCATCGGCAACGCGAGCGGAAACGGCAAGGAAGACACCTCATTCTTCCTCTCGCCTATTGACACAACTCCTCAAATAACTGCGAGGGACACGATATTCCCTCCAGATTCGTTAAAGGACACCGACCCGTTCCGCTTTAAGTACTACGTTGCTCTGTTTGATTCTCTGACTCACAGAATCGTTGTGGATTCTTTAAGAGAAGCTGGAGACACCATAGATTGGCCGAAAGTAGATTCTATTTACTATCGAGATTCAGCTATCCGGAAAAAAGCCGAGTTTGACGCTTGGTACGCTGGGCTATCAAAGACAGAGAGAAAGAAGTACGACTTCACAGTCAAGGAAAAAATCAAGAAACATCTCGCTGATAGTATCCTAAACGTCAAAGACAGTGTGAAGGCTTACCGGGACAGTGTAAAAGAGGCGACTCCACGAATCTTAGAGACTTTCGCCTTACCAGACTCCCTACAGTACAAGAGAATCATCCAATGGACGCACGAACGGGAATTCCACAAGATGGACGTTTCTGAGCCGGACACGAACTACAATTATTGGTTCCACGACTATCCGTTTTACCGCAAAGACGTGAATGCCACTTGGTTAGGAGTTGCCGGTTCAGCATTACAGTACTATAATTGGTTCAATCGGAGCAGCGAGAATGGGGTGTCGTTCTACAATCCTTACGAAGCGTGGACATACTCTGCAAAGACGCTTCCGATGTACAACACCAAGACACCTTACACTGAGTTGGCCTACTTCGGAACCTTGTTCGCAAATTCCCAGAAAGCCTCCGACAATCTCCACATTCTGACAACGCAGAACATCTTTCCAGAGTTCAATTTTACTCTTGAATATGATCGTTTCGGTGGCAACGGAATCATGCAGGGAGAAAAGACCATCAACAAGACATTTGTTGCCTCTGCCAACTATCTTGGGAAGCGCTATCTGATGCACGCAGGGTACATCCACAACAAAGTGAGCAGGAACGACAACGGTGGAACTAGCGACAACTCCATGGTAAGAGACACCACCTTGGATGCCAGAGAGTACCCTGTCAACCTCAGCAACGCCTCAACTTCCGTTGTGAGAAATACCTTTTTCCTCGACCAACAGTACAGGATCCCTTTCACATTCCTAAGAGACATCAAGTACCGGAAAATAGACAAGGCTTTTAAAGACAGCATAATAGCATTGGGAGATTCTGCCCGCATTGATTCTTTGAACATTTATCTTGCCCGAAGGGAAGCCGAAAGAGAAGCTGCGGACACTTTGGGAGATGATAAAATTACAACTGCTTTCATAGGGCATAGCAGTGAGTTCTCCGTGTTCCGGAAGAGTTACCAAGATCAAATCACGGACGAAGCGGAGCGCAAGTTCTACAATGACATATTCAATTACAATCCGACCACGTCCTATGATTCCGTGGGAGTAAAAAAATTGGAAAACAGGCTGTTCCTTAGACTTCAGCCTTGGTCTGACGATGCCATCGTCTCGAAACTAAATGGTGGAATAGGGCACAGACTCTTGAGTTACAGCACTTTCGACCCAACATTCTTGAAAGGGACAACAAACACTGTTTGGAATTCCGCCTTTGTCTATGCCGGAGTCGAGGGACAACTGAAAGACTTCATCCACTGGGATGCGACTGGAGATTATGTTTTCCTCGGCAACCAAAGGAATGACTTGTCGGTGAAAGCCAACGCTAAATTTGAAGTGTTCCCTTTCAGACGCGAAAGAAAGAGTCCCGTCTCACTGGATCTTCATTTTGAAACCAAACTGGAAGAGCCTGAGTACTACTTCCAGCATTACTATTCAAATCACTTCAAATGGGACAATGAGTTCGGAAAAATCTCAACTACCAAACTTCAGGCGGGTCTGAGTGTGCCGAGATGGAGAATCAAGGCGCGGGTCGGTTACGCACTTCTGTCAGGAAATGTCTATTATGATTCAACCGGATTCGTGCATCAGAACAACTCTCCGATGAGTGTCCTAAGCGCATCCTTGAATAAGGACTTTGTCCTCGGTCCACTGCATCTTGACAACAGAATCTTGTTCCAGATCTCATCCAACCAAGACGTACTGCCATTGCCTACTCTAGCGGCAAATTCAAGGCTCTATCTCCAATTCAATGTCAAAAAGAACATAATGCAGATGCAGCTCGGAGCAGAAGGGTGGTACAACACAAAGTACTATTCTCCGGCTTGGAATCCTGCTGTTGGAGCTTTTTATAACCAGAAAAAGGAAAAGTACAACAACGGCCCCGTCATTGATGCTTTCGTCAATGTACAGTGGAAAAGGGCCTGCATATTCATAAAAGTTGAAAATGTCGGCAATGGTTGGCCTATGGACAAGGCAGACTATTTCAGTGCTCACAACTACATCCGCACTCAGATGGCTTTCAAGATCGGTATCTACTGGCCATTTTATCTCCAGTCTGGTGCCAACAAAGCTGTGAACGCAAGCTCAGGATTGTCTAGCGGAAGCGGTGGATCATCAGGTGGAGGATTCGGTGGGCTTGGTGGCTTCGGTGGAGGCGGAGGTGGCTTCAGTAAAAGCAGTTATTAATCATGGGGCTAGGAAGAGTGACCAAGAAATTCTTCAAGTACCTACTGCCAACATTGTTGGTACTTTGCATCATTCCTTTCAGCGACTTAGGAAGACGTACCGGAGAATCAGACGACATCTTCCCAGAAGGCAAGATAAGATTTGCATTGAAACTGGACGAAAAGTTGGCCGATGGCTACCTTACCGGTTATTGCTACGAGATGGCAGGGCTGTTCGCCTCACATCTGAAAGACACTGCTGAGGTGTTTCTCGCGGAGGGAAATTATCTTGACTCCCTGATGACGGGAAGAATCGACATCCTCGCCATTACTGAAACATCACTCCCTGATTCTGGAGACTTCATGTCCCTCCCGCTCGGAGACACTAAAGCAATGTGGCTGATACGCAGCGATAAACGGAAGCAAAGGGAGATTATCCGTTGGCTGAACAGCTTAAAAGGGACTGATGAATATTCCAAAATCATCGCTAGATTTTTTAATGGCTATAACCCCTACAGAAAGGGGATTCGAAAAGACCCTAAAATCATCAGCCCTTACGATGAACTGATTAAAGAGAATGCAGCGAAAATCGGTTGGGATTGGAGATTGTTTGCAGCCTTGGTTTGGAGCGAATCCAGATTCAGGATTCAAGCTCAATCTCCCAGAGGAGCTTTAGGACTGATGCAGATGATGCCCCGAACCGCAGACCGCTACGAAATAGAGAATCTGCTTGATCCAAAGGAAAACATTGAAGCTGGTGCTGCCTACATAGAAAGATTGCTGGGGAAATTCCGAGACACTGCCGCAAACGAGGATGAACTTATACAATTCACCCTTGCGGCCTACAATGCCGGAGAAGGCAAGATTCAGGACGGAGTTGATCTTGCACGTTCCATCGGCATAGACAATGGACATTGGGAGAGCATTCACTCCATAAAGATTGACACAGTCCATAATTCCAAGCAATTGAAAATAATCAAGAAAGAGACCATTACCTATGTCAAAACGGTACTGGACCAGTACGACATTTTCTGTGGCAATCCACCTAGATTCAAAGGACAACCATCAGACACGGTCCTTACTACAATCACAAAATCAGATGACTCGGAACAGCCTCTATTGAGCCCGGACAGTTTGGGCCGGATCGACCTTGGAGATAAACAGACAAGGGATCAAGAGGAGGAGCATGATGACGAGCCAGGAAGCAACATCAGCGGCAAACACCGCAGGTAGGTTCAGGCTCACTGGCACAAAAGGCACGAAATAGTTTTCTGGATTAAGTTTCAGGACATGAGTCCATTTTTGGATTCCACACAGAAGGAGAGCCATTCCATTCCCTATCAACATTCCTTTAAACACAATGACTGAGGCGACACGCAGGAAAATCTTGGCAATTGCCTTGTCCGTCATCCCAAGGGATTTAAGGGTACCGATTGTGGAAATGCTTCTAAACAGCATGATAAGGAGGCCGGAAATCATGTTAAAACCAGCGACTATCGTCATTAGGACAAGGATGAACAGCACATTGAAATCAATAAGGTTCAACCAGTCAAAAATCTGCGGATAACGACTAATCACAGATGTTGCGACTAATGCATCATCATCGTCTCCTGCTTTTCCTAAAGCAATGTGGCCTACCTCATTAGCAACCTCTTTCATTTTGGAATCCGTTCTGAAACCGGAGGCCAGAGAAATCTCAAGCACCGAGGCCTCATCAGAAGACCATCCATCAAGTCTCTGAAGATCCGAAATGTCGGCTAGCACAACGATGTTGTCGGTCCCGTCCATGATACCTTCATAGAGGCTGACAATGTTAAAGTTACGAACCTTGATCTTTTCTCCGACAAAATAAGTAAGCAATTTGCCACCAACATCAAGACCGAGCATCTTGGACAGTCTTACCGGAATTGAGACTCCAAGGCGAACTGTGTCCGATGGGTTGTGCTGCATCGGCACACCTTTAAACAGAACGCCATGAATGCTTTCACCCTTCTTGACGACACCTGCGCGATAGACCGCTGGAGTGATCGCTTCGATTTCAGGGATTTTCTCAATGTCAGGGATAAAGCTCTGATTGACAGAAATTGGCGATGCTTCGCTGATGTAGTTCATGTCAACCGGCATCAACTGCACATCTCCGGTGAGATCAGAAATGCCGTTCCGGATCTCGTTCCTAAATCCGGAAGAGACCGAAACAGCTACAATCATGATAAGGAAAGAGACAGCGATGGAAACCATCGCTATCCTTCCTCCGAAACGAAGGCGTCCGGCTATGAACCTTGACGCATCCAAAATTAATTCCTTTATATGAATATATTACCAGATGTGAACCCTTTCGCTCTCAGGACGCCACATCGGATCGCCTTCCTTGATTCCAAACGCATCGAAGAACGTCTGGAAGTTCCTCAGGGACACGTTCACACGGTTCACGGCAAGAGAGTGGACATCAAGCTTAGTCAGACGAACCTTCTCCTCGTCCGTGATGTTCTGTGCCCAAATGGTACCGTATGAAAGGTAGAACCTCTGCTCTGGAGTGAAGCCATCGATGAGACCGATGTTCTTACCTGCGTTGGCGTTCTGCATGGCTGTAAATGAGATACTGAGTCCGCCATGGTCACCGATGTTCTCACCGAGAGAAAGCTGGCCGTTGGCATGAACCCCTGGCACAACCTCAACCGAATCAAACTGAGCCACAAGTACCTGAGCCTTAGCGTTGAACTTCTCGGCATCCTCAGCTGTCCACCAATCGGACATATTCCCGTCCTTGTCAAAGAGGCGTCCCTGATCATCGAATCCGTGGGACATCTCGTGGCCGATCACGACTCCGATTCCTCCGTAGTTGACAGCATCGTCAGCGTCAGCGTTGAAGAACGGAGGCTGAAGGATGGCAGCAGGGAAGCAGATTTCGTTGGTCGTAGGATTATAGTAAGCGTTGACAGTCTGAGGAGACATCCCCCACTCGGTCTTGTCGGTCGGCTGGCCAAGTTTGGACATATTATCCGCTACATACCAAGCCCCAGCGGCACGGAGATTCTCGTAGTAGCTCTTCTGCGGATCAATGTCAAGTGTGGAATAATCCTTCCACTTGTCAGGGTAACCAATCTTCACGGTGAAGTTGTCCAGTTTCTCGTGGGCCTTTGCCTTGGTGGAGTCGCTCATCCAGTCAAGTTCATCAATATGCTGACTAAAAGCCTTTTTGAGGTTCTCTACAAGATCAAGCATCTTTGTCTTCGAGGACTCAGGGAAGTATTTCGCCACGTACATCTTTCCGACAGCCTCTCCGAGTATGCTGTTAGGAACCTGCATAGCCCTCTTCCAACGAGGCTTCTGTTCCTTGATGCCTGACATCTGGGTGCTGAAGAAGTCGAATGATGCTGCGTAGAAGTCATCGCTGAGGGAACCGGTAGCACCCTGGATGAGCTGTCCAGCCACATAGTTCTTGAGGACATTGAGATCCGCGCCACCAAAATATTCACAGAAAGCCTTGAAGAAAGAAGGCTCAGCGACAATAAGTTTCTGCTGGTCAGCGATTCCCCTAGCCTCGAAGTAGAGTTTCCAGTCGAAGCCCGGATAGTTCTTGACAAGTTCCTCGGTACTGCAAGGATTGTACTGGGCCTGGATGTTCCTTTCTTGAACGCTGGTCCAGGAATTAGCAGCGAGAACATCTTCAACCACGAGGGCATCGGTCGCTGCCTTCTCAGGCTCGGCAACTCCAGTCAGGGTAAAGACCTTTGCAAGGAATTTACGGTAGCCTTCCTTTATCTCAGCGTTTTCCGCCTCCACATAATAGTCTCTGTCACCAATTCCGAGACCACCTTGACCAAGATAGAGAATCTGACTGTCACTGTCGGCCAAATCAGACATCACATAAGCTCCGAAAAATGAACTTTCGGAAGCGTTGTGAAGCCCAGCTATGATTCTCACAAGAGCTTCCTTGTCAACAGCCGAATAGATTTCATCTACATATTTCTTCAAAGGAGCAACTCCCTCCGCGTTCAACCTTGTGGAGTCAAGCCCCTGCTTGTAAAGGTCGGAAATTTTCTGCTCGACCGTACCCTTTTCCGTCTTCAGTGTCCCCATCTCAGCGAACAAGTCATTGAGTCTCTTGACGTTGTTCTCCCTCAACTGATCGAACGAGCCGAAACGTGCATATTCAGGCTTCAAAGGGTTGTTCTTTTGCCATCCACCGGTGGAATACTGGTAGAAATCCACCGCAGGAGAGACGGTGGTGTCAAGGTTCGCAAGGTCAATGGCTGGAACCTTCTCAACCTGCTGTTTAGGGCCGCAGGCCGCCATAGCAAGCGCTGAAGCCATAATCACAAAACTTTTTTTCATATTCCATGAATATATTAGTAATCGTCAAAATACTTTGCCTTATCTGCGGCAACTTATTTTTGCCGCTTACTTATTCAACTTCAAACCACAAAGGTAATAATTTTTTCCGTGCGTGGAACTGGCCTATTGACTCACGAGAGAGGCTTATTCATCGGCGTGCGCAGAACTATGGCCCTGACGCACGAGAGCTTACAGTGCTTTGATCCAGGCAATCATCTCGGAAAGGACTTCTGGGGAGATGGCTTCCTCTATTTCTTTATATTCAGAGAACGCCCCGGTGGCGCAGTGCTGGAAGAGGTGGTTCAATCCAACCTCAGCTTTGATGAGATTCTTGCCACCAGACGAGAGACCAGACTTTAGAACATCCAGATTTCTTTCGCACTGTACCTGAGTGTCTTTCGTCCCATTCAAGGCCATCACCGGACAAGTGATTCCGGCAAGACTGCCGGACAGGTCAAGGCCAATGAAATACTTCATGTAAGGAGACTGGAATTGGTTCAGCACTTGAGCATAGTTTTGTCGCAAGGCATCTGAGAGGTCATAATTATCCACGGAAGGCAACGGTGATTTTGTCTTGACAGCATCGAAGGTGTCGGACAGAAGCCGACAGTAGGCATCAACCTCAGAATCAGGCAGGCCCGCGGCCTGACAGGCTTGCCTATTCTGATCCAACAACGTCTCTGCTCCGGAGACAATCATCCCGGCTAGGCTAATGGCAAAATCCACTTGTTTCTCGCTGGCAAGCATCAATGCGATGGTGCCGCCCTCGCTGTGCCCGATGACACCAACAATGTCAAAGCGCTCCCTCAAAAGTTTAACACCGGACAGAGCGTCATTCTTCAGGTCCTCGGTAGTGCAAAAGACTACATCACCAGTTGACTCCCCGAAGCCTCTGTCATCGTACCTCAACGTGGCGATCCCGGCCTTCGCAAACGCATCAGCGATAACAGCAAACGGCTTGTGGCCAAACGCTTCCTCGTCCCGATTCTGTAAGCCGCTGCCCGTCACCATAACAAGCACCGGAGTATTTCTGTCACAGTTCTCAGGGAGCGTCAGTGTCCCCTTCAGGACAGCGTCACCGTTCGTGAACGAAACCTCCTCGGTCGCGTAAGGGAAAGGACCGACCGGGGTCTGCGGCCTATTCATTACCTGCACGCCCGGTGTAAGTGTCATCGGGAAAGACATTCCGTGCTGCGTGAAAGTCCCCACGATCATCTTCCCGGCCCAAAGCCCCTTGAACGAGGCGTTAATCGCTGGGACACTCAAAGTGATGCCCCCCACAGCATCCCTCGACACCTCGACTGGAATCTCCTTAGCACCCTGATCTGGCACATCAAGCGTGGCCGACTCTTCCCCTATGTTGAATATGAGCACCAACTCAACGCCCGAAACCTTCAACTTGCCAGTCCATGCCCCCGTCTGCGCATTCATCGACATCACTGCGGCAAAAGCCACTGACACCGCAATAAAAAACTTTCTCATAATCGATATCTCATAATGTGCGAATATAATCAATCCTTAGTAATTACTGACCTACTTGATCCGATAATGGTCAGACAAACAATAATTCCAAATTTTGCACATGTAAAAACACAATGCTTTAGTTTCTACGCACCAAGTGGAGAATGATTTTTTTAGGTCAAAGGCTTTGACTATATTTGCCAGTCGAATCAAAGGATTATGGCTAAAATTGTGAAATTCATCAAGGACTGGATGTTGCCGTTGGCAATCATCATTGGGATTGTTTCCTACTTAACACTGTTCTTTATCAAGCCATTATCTCTTAGCATCGAGCCGTGGTTCTCCAAATTTGCCAAGGACGTACAACCGATTTTCATGGCTACAATGCTGTTCCTCCAGTTCAACACGATTTCTCCACACGATCTGAGGTTCCGCAGGTGGCATTTCTATGTGCTCGCATTCCAGATTCTAACGTTCGCTGCGCTAACCTGGCTTGTCACCGCACTCCCTGACGGAGATGCAAGGATACTCGCGGAATGCACCATGCTGTGCTTCATCTGTCCTACAGCTGCAGCGGCTGGTGTCATCACCAAGAAGTTGGGTGGAAGTCTCTCGGACACCATCTCATACGTGGTATTGATCAACATTTCGGCAGCCATTGTCCTTCCTATCGCAATCCCGATCGTAAATTCGGAAGCAGGCACCTCATTCATTGAGGGATTCTTGGCAATCTGTGCGAAAATATTCCCACTTCTGGTCTTTCCTCTCCTTCTAGCTTGGCTTATACGCTACACTATGAAGAGACTTCAGCGCTGGCTTATGCGCTTCACAGAATGGGCATTCTACTTCTGGGGACTTGCCTTGATGTTTTCCATCTATCTGGCCACAGAATCATTAATGAACAGCGGAATCTCAGTGTGGACAGCAATCATGATAGGACTAGTATCGCTAGTTTGTACACTAACGCAATTCTCCGTCGGAAGATTGGCTGGCAAAAAGGCAAACAAGACTAACGACACTGGAGCCCTCCATGCCGATGAGACCACAGCTGGCCAAGCCCTCGGCCAAAAGAATTCCGGCTTCTTGATCTGGCTGGGCTACTCCTACTTGACTCCTGTGACATCCGTTGCTGGAGGACTCTATAGTATCTGGCAAAACGTAATCAACTCCCTCGAACTTTATGAGCAGAGCCACCGCACCGGAAAGGCCATAAAAAAGCATTAATCCTTATTTCAACGCATCAAGGCGAGCCTGGGCTGAGAGCCTTTCGGTCTCGTCAGGGGTGACGCGAATCAGCATCGGGAGGTATTTCCTTTCAAGTTTAGTGTTTTTGTCATTACGGGCAAGGAGAACACAGTTTTTGATGGCGGTATAGTCGTCTGGGCTTTTCTTTAGGACTTTGTTGTACATCTTCAGAGCAGCCTTGCTGTCGCGTTTGCAGACAAGATAGTACGAACCTAAGTTGGTCATGTAGGTAGTGTTGCCGGGATAATAGGCAAGCATTTTCTCCGACAATTCCTTAAAGGCCTCAAAACAATGCGGGGTGCCAATCTTGAAGAAAGCGTAGCAGTATTCCTGCATCACCGAAGGGAACAAATCTTCACTCGCCTCAACACCGGGATACACCCAAGATGGGTGACTGTGTCCGTTGTAGTCAATCAAAGCCTTTAGACCAGCAAGAGCCATGTCTGGGCTATCTTTCTCGTAGCCAATCAAGGCTGAAATCTTGAACAGCCTCAGATCCAACCTGTCAGGATTGAGTTCGATGGCTTTTTCAATAGCCTGCGTAGCCTTCCCAAACAATTCGTCATCGTAATCCACAACCTGAAAATAGTTCACGTCTCTGCCAAGAGAATCCTTCAAAGTGAGGGCAGGAGAATTGCCGAGATACTTCGCTGCATCTTTGACTTCTATAGAATTGGTCTGGCTTTTAGCCAGATAGTAGGTAAATTTACCTAGAAGCATGTCTGTGTCCTCTGGATAGTCCTTTCCCCAACGCTGGAGAAGTGTTTCTATTCCGATGCCAGTCGTGCCAAGTTTAGAGACAAGCAGCTGGTAGCGATCAAGATAATCTTTCTGTGCCGGTTTTGTCTGCGCGCAAAGGGGCAAGGAAGCAATAACGACCAGAATGGTCAAAAGTATTTTCTTCATATTCATTGATTTACACATCAAACTTAATTTTTCGTCCTTGTGGATGAAGATTGTTGCACCTGACTCCAAGATTCTTCACAAAACCAAGAGGATGGCCTTCAAAGCGAACCATCACGAAGCCTTGAGGAGCGTCTTTTAGGAATATGCAGTCGCGATGCAGGAACTTTAGAGCGGTCTCGCGGTCGAGGTCCACAACGGGATACTGATCTTCCGGACAGACAAGGCTCAAAGCACAATCAGCCGATGGTACCATGTCGCGGCCTTTCAATTCCCCTTTTGCCACGCCAGTCTGAATCGGGCGCAATTGTTCAAGGGCACTAACCTCACGAACAATGGCTTGAGGAATATGTATGAGCAGATTACCTTTGCGCTTTTCAACAGGTCCTACGGGAGGTTTACCGGAGAGACGGTAGTCCTCTGCCCCTATGCTCTTCACCAATGAAGACACAAACTGTCCTTCACCTTTCACAAATCCGGGGACGAGCAGTCCGCCAGTACGAGTAGGAATGACTCCGGGGAAGCTTGAGTAATCATGTTCAGAAACCACTCCCCCAAGTTCCTTGGCGGCCCATTCAATCATCGAATCATTCTCCGCGTCCTCGAAGGTACAGGTCGAGTAAACTAGAACCCCTTCCCTTCTAAGCGCTGGCCAGACATCAGCAAGAATCCTCTTTTGCCTTGTGGAGCAGAGGTTTACAGTACTCTCAGACCAGTCCTGAACGGCCCTAGCATCTTTTCGGAACATGCCTTCTCCAGAGCATGGGACATCAGCTACAATAATGTCGAAAAAGCTTTCAAGCTTTGCGAAAGCCTTTGGATCCACAGAAGTAACAATCACGTTTGGATCGCCCCATAATGCCATGTTGTCAGCCAAAACAGACGCCCTTGAGCGAATGACCTCATTTGAGACCAGCAAAAAATTGTCCCCAAAAGCAAATCGAAGCGAAGCAGCCAGATCCGTACTTTTCCCACCGGGTGCAGCGCACAAATCCAGGACTCTCACAGGCCTGAAACAATCCCCGCAGCGCGGAAGCAATTCTCTGAATATGCCCCCGACAGCCATGGCCGAAGAGTCCTGGACGTAATAGCACCCGCAATGGAACAAAGGATCCAAAGTAAAGACCGGTCTTTGCTCAAGCATAAACCCGAACGGACTCCATGGAACATTCTGAACGTCTTGCCCAAAATTGCTCTTGGCGAAGTCTATCGGTTTCCCGATCTTGAAAGGATTGACCCGGACAGACACCGATGCAGGCTCATGAAAAGCATCCACAGCGACTTCAGCTCTCTCACGCCCTATCGCCTTGGTCAAAATGTCCCGCAAAAAAATGTCGTCCAAACCTTCCATTACTGATTCCCGCCCAATTTTTCTTTCATTTTCCGAAGGGTCTCCTCATCGATTCCATCAGGCATTCTACCCTCGGACATCGCCACGAGACCATCAACCATCTTGTTCATTGCTTCACGGATTTTGCCGCCAAGCATCATCTTCATCATCAAGTTCAGTTCAGCATGGAACTCGATGTAGAAATCGGTCTTTGTTGGGTCACTTGGAACCGCATCAAAATGAAGGGTACCACCGAACTGGAACGGAGCCCCATTGTCGATGAACTCAATGCTGGAATACGGTGTCCTATTCTTGATCATAACGCCAATCTTGAAGCCCTGAACAGTAGCGGAGATAGTGTCATAGTCAGCCTCGACATTCGCCTTTTTGTCCTCAGGAAGAAACTGAAGAAAATTGCGCATGTCCACAAAGGCCATGTACAGTTCAAACGGTTGCTTAGCAACCAATCCGTGTTTGCTTGTTATCTCTGTCGCCATAATATTCTTAAATTATAGAAATCGTCCTCTATTGTTTATTCCATTCAGAAGGATTTCTCCTCCACTGCCTAAGAACCTCAACGTCCGACTCTTTGACATATCCAGTGTCGGTAGCCTCCTCAATGAGGGCATCATAACAAGAAAGCGTTGCCAGCCTAACACCTTCCTCACTAAAGCGCTGAGCAGCCAAATCAAACCCATAAGTGAATATGGCGACCATTCCGAGCACCTCTGCTCCAGCGTCACGTAAAGCCTTTACTGCCGCTAGGCTACTCATACCTGTCGAAATAAGATCCTCGATCACAACCACTTTCGAGCCTTTAGGGAGAACACCCTCAATCTGAGATCCCGTACCGTGATCCTTTGGTTTAGGACGCACATAGACAAACGGCTTCTCCATCCTATCTGCGGCCAAAACACCGTGGGCAATCGCCCCTGTGGCTACTCCTGCAACAATTTCGGCCTCAGGACACTCCTTAGAAGCGACATCTGCCAACCAACCGGCCACTTTCGACCTAAGCGAGGGGTCAGAAAGGATTCTACGGTTATCACAGTAAATTGGTGAATGCCAGCCAGAAGCCCATGTGAAAGGCTCCTCTGGCCTGAGCAAGACCGCTTTTATCCGAAGGAGTTCAGAAGCAAGTTTTCTGTCAATGTTTTCCATATTCATTGAAAATGATTGTTAACTTTGCACGTAACTTACAAATATAATAGTTTTACTTCAATATCTTATCCACCGGATGCACAAGATTTACCTTGAAAGAAGATGTATGATCATCTGCTCGCCTTGGGAGCAGGCTCTGTCAGACCCTAACTCCATCGAATTTCACTTAGGTAACAACCCCGATGACATCACCGCATTGGTAACGATGTTCGAGACCTCGGAGACGCTCGCGAGGATATTCATTCCCACCGATGAAGTTGATGCCACCTACAAAGCATTCTGCTCAAGATTTAAAGAAGTCAACGCTGCGGGAGGCCTTGTGTCAAACCGCAGGGAGGATGTGCTACTCATCAGTCGCAATGGCCTTTGGGATCTTCCTAAAGGACATCAGGAAGCCGGAGAGGACATCAAGGTCACGGCATTGCGAGAAGTCCAAGAGGAGACTGGAGTAGGAGAATTGGAACTACGTGACCTGATTTGCATCACAGACCACTGCTACAAGCGGGATGGAATATGGCACCTCAAACACACATGGTGGTACGACATGCTCTACACTGACCCCGTTAACCTCACTCCGCAGCGGGACGAGGACATCACAAAGGCAGCATGGGTGGCAAGATCGGGTCTTTCTCCGTACCTTAAAAACACCTATCCATCCATCGTGGAGGTGTTCCGAGAGGCCAAAATCTAGAATATTCACAAATTCTGAAACATTTCTGCCGAAGTAGCCGTATCTTAAAAGATTGACTATAACGATTGTTATCGAATATGAAACTTTCACAATTCCAATTCCTTCTTCCGAAGGAGCGTGTGGCTCAGGAACCGACAAGGTGGCGCGATGAATGCAGACTCATGGTCGTCCATAAAGATTCTGGGGAGATTGAGCACCGAATTTTCAAAGACATCATAGACTATTTTGGCAAAGGTGACACTTTCGTGTTCAACGACACAAAGGTGTTCCCAGCAAGACTCTACGGAAAGAAGGAAAAGACAGGTGCCGACATCATGGTGTTCCTTCTTAGGGAGCTTAATCGTGAACAACATCTTTGGGATGTGATTGTGGATCCGGCAAGGAAGATCAGAATCGGAAACAAGCTCTATTTTGGTGAGGATCAGAGCCTTGTAGCCGAAGTGATTGATAACACTACTTCTAGGGGACGTACTCTGCGATTCCTCTACGATGGGCCTTACGAGGAGTTCAAAAGGTCCCTGTTCAGTCTCGGAGAGATCCCTGTTCCTAAATGGGTGAAATCAAAGATTTCTCCTGAGGACAACGAGAACTACCAGACCATCTTCGCTAAGAACGAAGGAGCTGTGGCTGTTCCGGCAGCGGGCACACATTTTAGCCGCGAGTTGTTTAACAGGATGATTCTAAAAGACATCGACAAAGCATTCATCACAGAGCACATGGGCATAGGCCAATTCCGAAGAGTTGATGTAGAGGACTTGTCAAAGCATAGGATGGATTCCGAGAGGCTCATCATCACTCCGGAAGCATGTGAGATCATCAACAAGGCAAAGAACGGGGGGCATAAGGTTCTCGCTGTCGGGACAACAGTGCTCAGGGGGCTTGAGACCTACGTCACAACTACCCACGAAGTAAAGCCTTACGATGGGTGGACAAACAAGTTTATCTTCCCACCTTATGAATTTTCAGTGCCGGATGCTGTAGTCTCTAATTTTCATCTTCCAGAATCGACAATGCTGATGGCGGTAGCTGCGTTCGGTGGCTTCAATCACATCATGAACGCCTACCAAGTTGCTCTTGACGAGGGGTACAGGTTCGGTCCCTACGGTGATGCCATGCTGGTCGTGTAACGGCCAGCATAACAGTGCTGGAGAAGGTCCACGGAGATGAAGCCGTCGCACTCTAGTGTGGTGACAAGGTGGCTTACATGGCTGTAGGTCCATTTCAATTTCTCGCATAATTCGTCCACGGAAATTCCGCGCTTACTCTTCACTAGCACGGCCAACCTTATTATGTCAAGATAATCAGACTCCTGCAACCTGTCCCTATAATATTCCTCAACTTCAGACTTGAAATCTTCTTTCAAAGTCTTGCCGGAGCTGCCAAGGCCAAGCCTTGAGACAAGCTCCCCCAAGTCGCCAATCTGTTCAGCAAGATTCTCTCGAATCAGAAGATTACATCCCTGAGAGACAGGATCATCAATCCTTCCCGGCAAAGCATAAACATCCCTTCCATAAGATGAAGCTAGACGTGCTGTCATCATGCCTCCACCTCGAATCTTGGACTCGACAAGAATCGTAGCCCGACATATTCCTGCAATGATTCTGTTGCGACGCAGGAAATTGATTCTAACGGCATCCGTACCGGGAGGATAGTCCGAGATCAATGCACAACCTGGCGTAGAAGCAATTCTCTCCCCAACATTCCGATTTCGAGACGGATAGAGACTGTCTATTCCTGTAGCCATCACTGCCACCGTAGGCAAACCTCCATCCAATGCAGAAACATGTGCCACGACATCAACACCTATAGCCAATCCACTAACAATCAAAGGCTTGATCTTAGCACTAGCCATCGCACCAACTATCCTTTGACACCAATCCTTACCATAATGCGTCAAAGCACGAGTCCCCACGACCGCAATTTGTGGATGGCCTTCAAAAACTACCTCAGGAGAAGACACACCTTTATAATAAAGCCCCAAAGGAGGATCTTCACACTCCATCAGCAGTGCCGGATAGCCGACATCTCCTATTCCCACAAACCGACACCCTTCCCTTTCAAGGTTCTCCAATTCCATTGCTGCCGACTCAAAGGCACTTCCAGTAATCAGCGAATTAAATCTAATCTTTGAATATGCACCCAGAACCCTCGCAACCTCTTCCGGCTCCGAGAACACCGATGTGGCACAACCCACAGCGTCTATGACCTTCAAACCAAGTTTAGGTTCAAATCCAAAAATTCTGTTGAGAGCACACAGCGCTGCCCTCTCTTCAAACGACATTTCCATGTTCACGATATCTTAACAACGGCCCAGAAATATGAAGCATTTTACCGGATTTTTGGTGGTTTAAAGTGAAAATATTTATGTTTCTTTTGATTATTTCTGTTTTTTATAGTGTCAAGACACATCCCGCGAAGTTTAATTTCACTATCTTTGATGCCATGATATTCATAGACACACATTGCCACCTCAGTGACAAAGCCTTCAATGGAGAAGAGGAGGCTTACATAAAAAGAGCTACTGACACCGGAGTCTGTCTGATGCTCCAACCAGACATTGACAGTTCGGAGCGGGAAGACATGTTCAAACTTGTCGAAAAATACCCTGAGGCTCTGCTCCCGATGATCGGATTATATCCCGGCTCGGTTGGTGACAATTGGCATTCAGAGATTGATTCAATGCTTCAGTTCCTTGACAAATGGGAAAACGAAAAAGGCCGAAAGGTCGTGGCAATGGGAGAGATAGGGCTTGACTACCACGAAGGTAAGGAATTTGCCCAACAACAGAAAGAAGCACTTGAATGGCAACTTGACTTTGCAGCTCGAAAAGGCCTTCCAGTCAACATCCACCTTCGCGATGCAATGGGTGATTTCATTGAGATTGCTAGGCGGCACAAAGGGTTAAAGGGGAATATGCACGCCTACAGCGGTAGTTTGGAATCATTCCGAGAGCTACAGGAACTCGGAGACTGGCGAATCGGGATAGGTGGTGTGGTGACATTCAAGAACGCTAGCCTTGCTGAAGTTGTCAAACACGTTCCTCTGGATAGGATTGTTCTGGAAACAGATGCGCCCTATCTGACCCCAGTCCCTTTCAGAGGCAAACGCAACGAGAGTTCCTACATTCCACTGATAGCTGCAAAGATTGCGGAGCTGAAAGGCCTCAGCATCGAAGAAGTAGCAGAAACCACAACTAATAACGCAAAAACACTTTTCGGAATATGAAAAGATCCTCCATACTTATGATTTACACAGGTGGCACGATCGGTATGAGGCAAGATCCGCAGGACTTGACTCTCAAGCCGTTTGACTTCCACCAAATTCTTGAAGAAGTACCTGAGCTGAAGAAATTTGCACTAAAAATCGATTCCTTCACCTTTGACCCGCTCATCGACTCCTCAGACGTGGAACCATCCATGTGGCAAGCCCTTGCTTCACTAATCCAGAACCGTTATGATGAATATGACGGCTTCGTAGTCCTCCACGGAACTGACACAATGGCTTACTCCGCATCAGCATTGAGTTTTATGCTAGAAAATCTCGACAAGCCGGTCGTGTTCACAGGAAGCCAATTGCCGATTGGTGTGCCGCGCACAGACGGAAAGGAGAATCTCATCTCCGCAGTGGAAATCGCCTCAGCAAAGGACAGCGAAGGCCATGCGCGAGTGCCAGAAGTAAGCATATTCTTCAATTCCAAACTATTAAGAGGAAATCGCTCAGTAAAGATTAGTTCTGAAGATTTCAGTGCATTTCGATCTCCGAACTGTCCTCCGCTTGCTGAAGCTGGGATTAGCATAAAGTACAACGACAGCGTCATACGAAGGCCAACGTCATGGGGCAACACTCTAAAAATTAGCACTTGTCTGGACACACGAGTCTCTATCCTCAAAGTGCATCCCGGCATCACCCCCCAGGTCATGAAATATTTTCTTTGCGGTCCGGACATCCGCGCTGCCATCCTTGAGACCTATGGTTCAGGGAACGCTCCGTCAAGCCAATGGTTTTTGGACATCGTCAAGGAAGCTGCTGGAATTGGGAAGGTACTAATGAACGTAACCCAGTGTCTGTCAGGCACTGTCAACATGGACATCTATGCCACTGGGAAAGCCCTTGAGAAAGCAGGAGTGGTCTCAGGAGCGGACATTACGACCGAAAGTGCCCTCGCAAAATTGTTCTACCTGATGGGCAAGACAGCAGACAATGAGTGGGTGAAGTCAAGGCTTGGGGACAATCTGCAAGGAGAAATTTCTTCATAATTATTGTCATTTGGAAATTATTTAGTAAATTGCAACGGTTTTGTAGAAGGTTTTATGCCCTCTATGAAGCCATAGAGAAAGATAACTATTTAATACATT
>DBKH01000067.1:0-23879 GCA_002297815.1 Bacteroidales bacterium UBA755
GGATTTCGAGTTTGGTGTTCAGAAGGTCATCGGAGATGTCAACCTTGTAGTAGTGCGGGTTGATCAGGCGTCGCTCGGACGGGCTGAAATGCGACAAGGTGTTGTTGTAGAAGGCTTTCTTCTCTTGGAGGGTGTGGCTTTCAGCGCACCTTTCGCCGTTATTGATGACCTGATGCTGGAGAGGTCTCCATGAATATTCACCGGACTGGAAGATCTTGTACTTGTAGCGGTCCTGCTCGTCGTAGATCGTGAAGGTCTCGCCGGCCTCTATCCTTTGTGCCAAAGTGTCTCCGCGCAGACAGGTGACATCGGCCTTGTAGACTTCGCCAAGATCCGGGTCTTTTTTCGTGATCCGGTAGGTGATCTGGAATCCTGGGTTGATCAGTTTGATCCTGTCCTCGGAGCGTTTCAGGACGGGACGTCCGTCAATCTGTACGAGTTTGTAGACGTTGCCGAAGCACGGGGCGGCCTTGCTGGTGGCGATGGCGTCACCGACTCCGTAGGAATCTATGCATGCTCCCTGGCGCTCAAGGTCCGAGATGAGATATTCATCAAGAGAGTTGGTCGCGAAGATTTTGCAGCCGGTAAGTCCGTGATTGTCAAGGATTCGGCGGACTTTGACGGAGAGGTAGGCTAGGTCGCCGCTGTCGAGGCGCACACCGTAACCGAATGGATATTCATTGTCTATTCCGCACTCCTTGAAGGAGCGTATTGCGTTGAGGATTCCGCATTTGAGGGTGTCGTAGGTGTCGATGAGGAGGATGAGGTTTTCACCGCGGTGGGTGCCAATGTAGTCCACGAAGGCTTTGTGCTCGCCTTCGACCGTGCTGCCGTAGGAGGTGACGAAGCTGTGGGCCATCGTGCCGGTGGAAGGGACTCCGTTTAGCACTCCGGTGAGGATGTTGGAGGTGCTGGCGCAGCCCGCTATGATCGCGGCCTTGGCTCCGTATGTCGCTGCCCAAGGACCGTGAGCGCGGCGTGATCCGAACTCGCTGACAGGACGGTTGGTGGCTCGGCAGATCCTTGAGGCCTTTGTCGCGACTGCCATCTGATGGTTCATTATGCAGAGGAGGGGAGTCTCCAAGATCTGCGCTTCGATCAGAGGGGCCTCCACCGTGATGATCGGCTGGTTCGGGAACGCGATCTCGCCCTCGCGCATCGCATAGACGTTGCCTGTGAACTTCAACGTGGAGAGGTACTTGCGGAATTCGGAATATTCATCGCTTGGAAGAAATTTCTCGTAGAATTCCGGCTCGGCCTTGCCAAGGTTCTGGATGCATTCTATGGCTTCCTCTATGCCGCTCACGACGGCCCAGTTGTTGTTCTCCGGGGCTTTCCTGTAGAACATGTTGAAGACTGCGATGACATCCTTTCTGCCGGTCTCGTAGAAGGATTTGCCCATCGTGTACTGGTACTTGTCGGAGCAGTAGGCGAAGTCTTTGACCTCGATTCCGTTGTTTGATTCCATTTCTTTATGTGTTTTAGCCGGAGCCATTTTTGCTGTCTGTTTGATCTGCCGGAGGACTATTGTCCGCTTTGGTGGACCTTGCTCTCTTCAAGAATGATGCTAAGGATGTGTTTGGCGGAGGTGTCGTCACCGGAGGTGATCAGTTCGATGTCGGGCTTACCGGTCACTGAGCTTGTCGAAGTGCTCGGTTCGATGTCGTGCTTTGATGTCGCTTCGACAGGCTCAGCGACCGAGGCTGGAGGGCATTGCGAATATTCGGTGGCTGAGCTTGTCGAAGCCACTGGGGTGATCAGCCCTTCCTCTTTCATCACCTCAACCAGATGCTTGGCCACAGCCGGAGCCGGGTCGATGATCTGAACGTCAGGACCGGCTATCCTCTGGATGACATTCCGCAGGAACGGGTAGTGCGTGCAACCGAGCACAATCCTGTCCGCACCGGAGTCAAGAAGTGGCTGGAGGCTTTTCCGGACGGTCTCCTCCGCCACTGGTCCGTCTAAAATCCCGTTCTCCACAAGTTCCACGAACCCTTGTCCCACGTGCTCGACAATATTCACGTCATCCTCGTAGATGCCTTTGGTTGTCAAATATTTGGACCCTTTCAGGGTCCCCGCTGTCGCCAGCACTCCGATCACTCCGGTCTTCGAGCTGAGAGCCGCCGGCTTGACCGCAGGCTCCATACCGATGAATCGGACGGGATATTCGTTTCTGAGTGTGGAGATCGCCGCGGCTGTGGCCGTGTTGCACGCCACCACGATGATCTGCGCTCCCCGCGAGAGGAGATATTCAGTGATCTCCCTGCTGCGGTTTTGGATGAACTCCGGTGTCTTTTCCCCGTAAGGGCAGTTGGCGTTGTCTGCGTAATAGATAAACCTCTCTCCCGGAAGAAGCCGAAGGATCTCCCGCAGCACGGACAGCCCGCCCGAACCAGAATCGAATATGCCGACCATCGCCTCAAAGACAAATAATTCAATCAAAGATACAACAAAGAAATGAAAGAGAAAGAAAAATGAATATATTTGTGAAATTCCGTCCAATTTGCAGGCGGAATCTGAATAATGGTTGATTTGGGAAATCTATGAATATGAATACGAAGAATTTGTGCGGTGCCGCGGTGGCTTTGGCGGCAGTGTTGCTTGGGCTTGCGGGATGTGTTGGGACCAAGGCCGACAAGGTTGAGAACTCGCCAACCCCGGAGGAGGCGAAGGCGGATCAGTATGCGATTGATGTGCTTGGATCGTATTACCTTTGGAATGAGGAGATTGAAAAAGATCTTGTCAGGTTGGATCCAGACACTTGCAGGATGCCGATGGAGGTTGTGAAGAGCATCCGCTACCATGAGAGAGGCAAGGAAGTTGACAGATGGACGGTGCTTACTGATAATTTGGAATCGTTCACTAACTCGGTTCAAGGACTCGGACTTACTTATGGCTATGATCTTCAAGTAGGAAGGATTAGCAATAGGGAAGGGGAATATTTTTTTGTTGTAAGCTATGTCAGCAATGGTGGTCCAGCTCAGAATGCTGGCCTTAAGCGCGGTGACATCATCATTACTCTTGACGGAAAAGCCATCACTCAGAATAACATCTATGATGCTTTTAATTCCCGCACTATTGAACTTGGAGTGACCAAACTTGATGGTGATCACATCGGTGAAGAAGTGAGGACGGTTGGCCTGAGGGCTGTTGACATGTACGAGGACCCAATTCTTGTCACTAAGACATTGGATGTGAACGGCAAGAAGATCGGCTATCTAGCCTACTCTGGATTCGATCTGAAATCCTCTCAATCTCTTCGTGACGTGTTCCTGAGATTTAAGTCTGATAATGTTCAGGAGCTAATCCTTGACCTGAGGTACAATGGGGGTGGCTATGCATTCACCGAGAATGTGTTGGCTTCGATGATTGCTCCGAGGGCAAATGTCGCTGCCGGGGACATATTCCAGACTGAAGTCTATAATTCGATTCTTGCTCAGGCTTGGAAGGAGCAGGGAGAGGACACAAATACATATTTCTCGAATATTCATGAACTGAGTTCGCAGAACCTTAGGATTGACGTGTCCGATGCTAATTTGGAAATCGACAGGCTTTATGTGATTGTGACTGGGGGAACAGCCTCTGCGTCCGAAGGTTTGATTGTGGGATTGGAGCCTTACATGGATGTCGTCCTTGTCGGTCAGCAGACCTATGGAAAGTACTGCGCCGGGATCCTGCTTGCTCCGGAGGACTTCTACACCAGCAAGTACGATTTTTCATTGATAAAGGATTGGGGAATGTACGTGATGATCAGTAAGTTCGCAGATCGTGATGGCCGCAATGAATCGATTCCTGACGGCATCCCTGTGGATGTTAGGATTGATGACGACCCATTTGATGGCTGTCAGTTGGGGGACGAGAACGAGACGATGCTCCGCGCTGCCCTTCAGGCCGCTGGCAAGGTCTATCCACAAGCCGCGTCTGTAACGCGTTCATATTCAAATAACATCGAACTCACTCCATTGGAGCACGGCGCTCCGCGAGGCATCCTCATCAAGACGGATGTGCCTGCGTTGAGGTAACTGCGCTTTCACAGTCGCTTCGACAGTCCCTGTGGCGCTTTCCCTGTCACTGCGGTCATTTCCCCGGTCACTGAGCCTGCCGAAGTGACCCTCCTACCGAAAATTCGTTTCATAAATTGCGTTTCACTTTTTATGTTTCACTTTTTGTGTTATCTTTGCAGTTGAGTATAATCGATTGTAATTATGAGCATAAAAGTGAATGAAAGTCCGGATAATCCTTTCTTGATAACCGGATATGCAGGACAGGAATATTTCTGTGACAGGGAAACGGAGACAGCCAAGGTCATCGGTGCGTTAGGTAACGGACGCAATGTGACGCTGACAAGCCCAAGACGTATGGGAAAGACGGGCTTGATCCTTCACGTGTTCGACACAATCAAGCGAGAGGATAAGTCTGCGGTATGTGTCTATATGGATATTTTTCCAACTCTGAATCTGCGGGATTTTACTTTGTTGTTCGGCAAGACCTTGCTAGGAGCCCTTGATTCCCGTACGGACAGCGCAAAGAGGCAGATAGTGGAGTTTTTCCGAAATCTTCGCCCGGTCTTTTCTCTTGATCCATCCAATCTGTCACCTACAGTGTCATTGGACCTTCAAGAATCTAAAACTGAATTGGGTCTGAAGGAGATTTTCGACTATCTCGCCAATGCAGGAAGACGTGTTTATGTCGCTATAGATGAGTTTCAGCAGATTACGGAATATCCTGAAAAAGGAGTTGAGGCTCTCCTTCGCTCGTATATTCAGTTCCAGACAAATGCGAGATTCATCTTCGCTGGCAGCAAAAAGCATTTGATGGAGGCGATGTTCTCGTCCGCCAACCGGCCGTTCTACCAAAGCACTCAAAAAATTGTCCTTAGAACAATTCCGCTGGAATCATATTCATCATTTGCGGAAAGACTTTTTGAGCGTGGAGGGAAGCAAATGGCGGAAGGAGTATTTGAATATGTGTATGAACTGATGTCAGGACACACTTGGTATGTTCAGGACTTGATGAATATGTTATATTCATTGCCGCAAAAGACTGTCACTAAGGAAGATGCCAATAGGATTATCGATGATATACTCGAAGAGGAGAACTCAACTTACAAGACGTACTGCGAATTGGTTTCCAAGGGCCAGTTAAGGCTTTTGTATGCCATAGCCCGTGCCAGAAAGGTGACGAAACCGTACGATGCCGAGTTTATGCGTCTTAACAATCTGACCGCACCGAGCAGTGTCCGTCAGGCTTTGGCCGTCCTTGTCGAGAAAGGCCTTGTTCTGAAAGAAGATGATGACTCCTACGTCATCTACGACCGTTTCTTTTCACTCTGGCTGAGACGGTGAGGAGCCATAATGCCAGAGTAATTATTTTTAGCGGGCACATAGCCCACTATTTAATCCGCATTATCCGGATAACCTATTCGAATTTCGCCGTGTCAATCTCATCGGCGTGCGCCTGCAGACGTTTGGCAATGTCCCTGAAAGCATCAGCGAGCTGGTGAAATTCCTCCTCCTTGAAAGACATTGACTTATTCAACACCCAGCAGCCGTTAAGGCGTTGTGAGAACCAGCTTTGCGACCTGCAAAAATATTGCTTTGCCAACTGCGATTTATTGATAATGTCCTCCAATTCGCTGAAAGCAGTTGCTGTTGCGTCAGGCTTGTACTCTATGCACTTTTTACGGCGCTCATCATATTCCGTCTTGTTGAGAATATCTCTTTTGCCCAAATACATAATTTGTTGTAGATTTACCCCCGATCTCTCGGGAGCATTGGTTAAACTTCGTCTTTGAGAACATTAACGAGGCCCTCAATTCTCCTTATGATCGATTGATTAGTCGGAGTTTCGATCAATTCCAATAGTCTGAAAATCTGACTAATCAATCTTTCTTTATAACTCATTTCATTTTTTTATATCTCCTTTATTTTGCTGTTACAAAGATAGTTAATAATTTCATTATATGTAGATATTTGATGAATTATTTTATTGCGAATTACAAAAAAATGCGGTCGAAATGACCGCGTCAAGATTTTAAGAAACTTGATCTTGTTAAACTTTCGCAGCGAGTTGCCGCACGAGATCCTTCAGTTCATTGATTGAACTCTCCATGTCGTCGAACCTCTTGTCATTCTCCCTCTTCTCCTTGTAAGCCGGATTGAGTTCTGAGAGCAGCGCCCCCGCGTTGTCGAGGAACTCCCACTGCCGCTCAACGGAAGTCAGTGTCTGCTCCGCGCCTGACCTCATCGCCTCGACCTCCTCAGCGAAGAATCCCACTTGACCGGTCACCTGCTCGATCGGCGCCCTTACGGCGCAAACTCCCGCCTGAAGGTTGTTGTTGAAGTCGCAGTTCAGGTTGGCGTCGAGGGTCTTGAGATCCTGACAGTTGCCGCCGTTCATCATGGCCATCGCGGCCATCGGTTCGTTGCCCCTGTTGTTCGCCATCGCCGCGTAGGCGAGCGCGTCAACAACCTCCTCGCTTCTGGACCTTGATATTATGTCCCGCTCCGAAATCTCCATGACCTCGCACACGTCACGCAGGACGCACGCGAATATCTCCGGCTTTATCATGTTTTAAAAGGTTTTTAACTTTGGCGATGCATGTTAATATGGGACGGATGTACATCCGCCCCCCCCCTTGAACGAGCCGCATGCGAAAGAAAATCGACGGTGCCGATTGATACCGGAACCGCCGACCTGCCCGTCACGGGGCATTCAATTAGATGGTGTTATAACGTAACGTTTTGCAATTCTCTTGCCAGACTATGGATGCCTCTCTCAATCTTCCTCTTTTGCTTCATTGAGATTCCGGCATCCCCAATTTTGTAATGTCTCATGAGACTTGGCTCCACGCCAACAACCCTTGCGAACTTGGTTACATTGATGAAGTCAAAACTGCTGAAAAAGGCTGCAAGATCATACTTGTACTCAAACTCCAAATCTTTGAGTTCCGCAGGCATCTGTTCGCCAGTTTCGAGATAATATTGCTTGATTTCCTCATAAGAATTTAAGAAGTCGGCCTTGGCCACTTCCGCAGTTTCGCCCTCACCGATGATTGTCGTCTTTAGTTTCGCGGGATAGGCACTGTATGTGCCGTCCTTGCCTCTTTCGATGATGATTAGCGCCTTCATATTACTTTAATAAAAAATGTTGTCAATAATAAAAAATGTTGTCAATGATTCTGAAAAGGCAAAGGGCTATTCGCCTCTTACCTGTTTCAGCAACCTCTTGAGGAGACCGGGCTTTATTTCCTTGCTCCAGTGCCTCTCGATTTGAAGTAGTTCCCTTATCTCAGGGTGTCTGTAGATATCGTGCTCCTTCCCGTGCCGGGCTAAAGCCCAACCATTCTCTTCTGCGAATTTTCTAAATTCGTTCCAACGCATAATTAAACACTCATCTAATTAACTGATGCAAATATAACACAAAAATGTGATATTTGCAAATACGATTCGGTGATTTCAATATTTCAAAGAGCGTGCGGAGAAATGCACGCTAAAGCCTGAGATAGAAGCCGCCAGTGACACCGTTGTGAATTGCTTTCAGATTTTGTATCTTCGTTCTTTGTATACAGCCCATCGTGTTTTGTGCGATAAAGCGGCATGGTAACGGGTTGCTTTTGCTGGGGTTGATATTGGTGTTTAATCTTAATTACTTGGAGGACAGGTTGAATGACAGGAAGAGAGGTGATCGCGGTTAATACCGTGACGAAAGAGAAAAGACGCTATGCGAACATCTGCGCATGTGCCGCTGATTTGGGCGTAAGCAAGCAGAACGCATTGCAGCAGTTGAACCGCAACGGTCTGGTCGGATATTGGCGGTTGTACGACACTAAAGAGACGCTGAAAAAGCGTATTTATGAATTAGAAAGGCAGATAAAGGAGGTTGAATCGTTATGACAATCGCGGAGAAACTACGGAAAGAACTTGTCCGCAGCGGCTTGTTCGACAGAAATAAGGTCATCAAGACGGTGAGTAGTTAATTGCTTTCAGGTTTTGTATCATCGTTCTTTGAACACTATGATGAGGCTGCTAATGTTCTGAAACAGTATAGGCGTTCGGAACTGGACAGCGGACATCTCTCATTCGTAATCGAGAATGAGTTTGACGGTTATCCGGACAGGTTCCTATCGAAGTCAGCCTATGTAATAAAGGACACTGGGACATGCTTCGAGTGTGCCGATGATTTTTATACGCTTCGGGTGATAATAGAGGAGGCGGTGGTATGATTGAGTTTATTCTGCTCATCTTGATGCTCATCGCCTACATTCCGGAGTTGTTCGATGACAGAAGGAGCGATTAGTTATGTTGTTGATTATGTTTTTGGCATATCTTGATAATTTGCTGGCTAGGAGATAGACAAATGAAAAGTTACAAGAAAGATTTTGAGTTGATGAAAAAGGAATGGGAGTCAGTAGGCTTCACCTTTTTCGACACTTTGTACGATGCTGATATTCACGTGGGTGACAAAGTGATGTTCACTAATGATGTGGGTATCATCTTCGGCCCGTATGAGGTACTGGCTTTTCAAAAGCCGGGACCTGATGGGCGTTGCGTGTTCATAGACCACGACTGCTACTGGCTCCCGGTAACTTTAGAGTCATTAAGGCCATGTGGAAAAGAAAAAGTCGGGAGATAGACATAATGCCGATTGGCGACTCAAGGCCATACGTCTTATGGCGAAGGGTGTCCACGCAGGAGCAGGAGGTGCCCGGTCTTGGCTTGGAGACGCAGTTGACTATCGCCAAGATGTTCATGGCGAAAGATCCGGTTTAGGTGTTCACGGACGTCCATTTCGGCACAAGGCAGAAATAGTGCGACCAGTTGTGGGAGGCAATTCGGTACTACAAGGCTAATGATTATGTTCTTTGCATAGCGAAGAGTGACCGTCTCAGATCCGTGTTGAGGCGTTTGACATTATTGATGCCATGGGCGAGCGCAACGTGGTGCGTAAGTGTGTGCAATTTATGTTGTGAATTGCTTTCAGATTTTGTATCTTCGTTCTTTGAACACAATCGAACCTTTTTTGATGGTGCTGCTAGACTTGTTGTGAATTGCTTTCAGATTTTGTATCTTCGTTCTTTGAACACAATATACGAGCAGGAAACAGAAACAGCGAAGAGGTTGTGAATTGCTTTCAGATTTTGTATCTTCGTTCTTTGAACACAATCGAAGACGATGACTGATGAAAGGATAAGGAGTTGTGAATTGCTTTCAGATTTTGTATCTTCGTTCTTTGAACACAATAAAACCTCAATAGAGAGTTGGATATCTTCAGTTGTGAATTGCTTTCAGATTTTGTATCTTCGTTCTTTGAACACAATTGGAACTTCGGAGACCGCCTCATGCGCACCGTTGTGAATTGCTTTCAGATTTTGTATCTTCGTTCTTTGAACACAATGCATTCAAACTCAACAGTAAGACGCTTGCGTTGTGAATTGCTTTCAGATTTTGTATCTTCGTTCTTTGAACACAATCCATAGAGGCAAGCATAAACCAAAACATAAGTTGTGAATTGCTTTCAGATTTTGTATCTTCGTTCTTTGAACACAATTTTGCAATGTCAACGAAAACGGAAACAGTTGTTGTGAATTGCTTTCAGATTTTGTATCTTCGTTCTTTGAACACAATAAAGGACAACCGCGACTGGAGCACTTGGAAGTTGTGAATTGCTTTCAGATTTTGTATCTTCGTTCTTTGAACACAATCCGTTCTTGTGGTGGATTTGCCGTCAGTTGTTGTGAATTGCTTTCAGATTTTGTATCTTCGTTCTTTGAACACAATTGAGTGGTACTCCGTATCATCTTTGGAGAGTTGTGAATTGCTTTCAGATTTTGTATCTTCGTTCTTTGAACACAATAGAATTTGTGTAGAACGATGAGGTATAACAACTTACGAGAGGTGTTCGAGAACCAAAAAATCCGGTGAAAGCCGGATTTTTTTGGTGTAGGGTGAAGGGTTTTCAGAACAATTCCAACTGGACGCCTTCTTCCGGAAGATTCTCTGACTTCTGTGAGTTGAAGAGTTCCATCGCAGCGAACTGCTTGTCGGTTATGCGGAGAATTCCGACTTTCCCTTTGGGCGGAAGGAAAGACTTCGCTCTTTTTATGTGGACATCTGCATTCTCCGCACTTGCGCAGTGACGAAGATAGATGGAATACTGGAACATTATGAACCCGTCACTAATCAGCAGCTTACGGAACTCTGTTGCTGCCTTAACCTCCTTCTTTGTGTCGGTAGGCAGATCAAAAAACACCATTACCCACATAACACGATACTGGCTTATCCGTTCTGAGCGGTTCATTGCAAAATCGGATACAAAACTTGCTTGGATTCTCCACAGAAGCATTTAGCCAATGACGCTGAAGTGGTGGTGGCCGCTATCATCAGAGGACTTGTAACCCCATTGATTCTGACATCAGTCATCGGGATGGACAAAAGCCTTGCCTTCATAGATGTGTCTAGCCCCAACGGACCATCCTCTTTCACTATCTGATAGACAAGCAAATCAACATACGGGCGATATGGTTCCATAATGTCATCAGCCAGACAATAAGCATTATACTTGTTTCTGTGATGGACACCCAAGGTCGGCAACAGGCCGCTGCAAACCAAAGCTCTGGCTACAGTGGCGCGGACAATGGCATAACCGTAATTCAGGAGGTTATTCGGGGCATCTTCGTCCCTTCCTCGTATGAAACCTCTGATAATGTCAGAGAAAAGCGTCTTCCAGTAATATGCCGCCGCCCGTGCCTCCAGATTCTCAGGATCTCCACTACGCACGCCCGTCGCCCATTTAAGCATATTCGGATGCTTTTCACCGGTGGCATATTCAAGAACCGCGGCTTGATTGGCAATTTTGGATTGGATAGTCTGCTGCCAAATCTGCTTCTTCAAAGGAAGCGATGCGGCAATCTGCGAGCGGAAACGTTCGTTTTGGAGCGTGTGACCGTCAAGAGGAAGCATAAGTCCGGTCGGAAGATGCGAGGAGTCGCAGGTTATGACCGCACAATTCTCTTCAAGAAGCCTATCCAGCAAAGCTTGTGTGATTGTGATTTGTTTGTTGTCAAGCACTACCGATGCGATGTCCTCAATTGGAACAGTCTTGACCACCTCCTTGTTTTCCTCGCCGGAGGCTGGTTTGCTGATCACAAGCTGCCCCAATTTTAGCGACAGGTAGGCCGGATTTCCGAAATAGAGTGTGCGCTTAATCATATTCCCCGACGGCTACGATTCTACCGAGATTGTCTATGCGGACCTTGATGGCTCCTTCAAGGCCAGAAAGTCCGATACGTTTCCATGTTATTCCTTTCAGAGCCTTGCTGTCCTCTACTGTTGTCTCAAGATGAAGTCTAAAATAGTAGTCGCCGGTAGCTATCTTCTGCACCCTATACAAATTCGGACTAATCTCCGCATAATTCCTCGGATCCGTCAAATCATAATCCAATGGATTGAACCCCGTCTCTGGATTCGGAAAGACAAAATACTCATTCTGTTTCAAAGTGAACAAGAATTCCCAACCTTTATCTTTCTTGTAGTTCCGGTCAATCACGTCTAACCCGTTAGACTTGGCGATAGTCGCCTCAAGAAAAGATACCGGATGCTCCTGAAGCTTTCCGGAAGAATCCCTGAATATGGCGATGTGATGATTGTTGCCGGGAGTCACAAAATCAGACCCTATTGTTTTACCGGCATCATCAATGACAGGCTTGCCATCCTTGTCTCTCTTGAATCGGACGGTAACTGGATTCGCAGGTCCTGACACAGTTACCCTCTTGATCGCGATTCCCTTTTCCTTATTGAGCCAAATCGGATTCTCGTCAAGATTCGTGAAGGCTTTTTCCGCCTTGCCACCGAATTCGTCCAGGCGAGCCTGCAGGATTTCACGAATCCTTTTATCAAGGACTTTCTCTATCTTAAGTTTGGCATCAATAGGCTTCCGGCCAGTGAACCTCTGTTCCATAGTCATTGTCCTCACTTTGGTTGGGACCTGCTCCGAATGATGCTCATCAACCCATATCGGATTCTTTTCCGGCGAATTCTTCCCGGTGAAAGCCTTCTTGGGATCTCTGCCAAACTCTTCCAGCCTTCCCGCAAGGGCATCCCTGAACTTTTTCTTGCAGACAGTCGTAATCTTTTCGGCATCAAACGAACTACCGATCTTCTCATTTTCCTTGGTGACATATTCCAGACTGCACCCATAGATTGTATCCTCGTGCAACGGACCCCGAGGCGTAAGTTGAGTCTTCCTGTTTACCCCACCCTTGCTCTTTGTCACGTTGACATTTCTTGTGCAGACCTTGTTCTTTGCCTTGAAGGAGATGAGAATGTCGCTCAATTGCTCTTTCGCCTGAGTTCGGAACTCGTCCAAAGGAATCGGCGGGATAAAGCGGTATTTATCGTTGTCGTCCTTGTAAAGAAACCTGTCCTGCAAAGCCTTGACGATGCCGTACCTGTCTCCGGTGCTCATATTGCCGAACTTGATGTCATCAAGGTCATAATCCCTAAGATCCAGATCCTTCTTATCCCAAGAGACAGCATCAATTTTGGAGTTTAAGTGATTGAGGTACTGGATGAACTGCCGGCGGGTGAAAGCGATTGTCAATGCATCCATCGCGTGATGGCGATGGTCATTCCGTTTTGTCCAGTCTTGGATGAACGGTATTCTGCGTCCATCTTTGTCCTCCCTGACACCGGTAAGGCCCAATCGGGCATACTTCTCCCAGTTCAGCTCCTGCATCACATTCACAAGTTGCCAGTCTTCACGCAACCTTGCCGTCACAGATCCTGTTGTCGGGACAACGAATTTTACAAGTGACTCAAGAATCTCCCTTGCTTTCTTGGCGATATACTGACTGTCACGAAGCTCTCTGTTGATGAAATCATCCGGAATATCCTTGCCCTCCATCAGCAGCCATTTGGCCTTTGTCTTGGAAATCCCCTTGCCAATCAGACCATTGACTCTATTGTGGTATGCCTGGACTCCAGCCTCATCACATTTCGATTTGACATAATCCATTGCCGTTGCCTTCCCTTTCTCAAGATTACACTGCCTTGATTCAAGTGTCTTATTGCTAAAGGAGTCATTGAATATGAGGGCTTGCGGGATTATATGCTCAATGTCAAATTCTTTGGAGAACAACTTGTCTTTAGGAATATAAGTGTTGCTATAAAGGGTTTTGAACCCGTTCTGCGCCAGTTCTTGGTACAGACGGTAACGGATGATGTCGTTACGTGTCGGAAACGGGAGGAAGAATGGCTCGCCTTTTAGTATCTCTATTATTTTCTGGCTTTCCGCGGTCGCGGATGCTATGTCCCTTAGTGCTTCCTCTCTTTCTTTCGCGCTCTTTTTCAGTTCTCTGGCCATTTCGATGCGGATTTCGTCAGGCTTGCCATAGACATCTATGACGGAATTCACAACATTGATCATCTGGTTGAGGATTTTCTCGACCACAGGGTTGCGGAGGCTATTTTTCGGCAGAAGGGTGAGGCGGTCGGAATATTCCCTGGTGTCAAGCTCTTCTTTGGTCAGCGAGCGCTTTGAGTGACGGTAACCAGCCATCGTGCACGCGGTACTATATTCAAGACCATCTTTCATATTCGGCAGGATCTTCCTTATCGCCTTCGCGCTCAGGCTGCCATAGTCGGGAAGGAAGGTGCAGGTGGCAAGTATCTTTGCCGACTCCTCATCCATTGAACACAAGCCCATTATGCATTTCACGAGCGACTCATTTCCACTTGCGGACTTATCACCTTCATAGGAATATAGCAGGTGCCATAGCCTGTAGGAGTCTTGATTCTCAAATTCCGGAGAGGCAAGCGAGGAATCGAAATGAAGAAATCCTGTCTTGAATCCATGCTTTTTGAATATTTCCTCGATCCTGTCCATTTGGCCTTCCGAAGAGAGTTTCGCGAGATCCGTGTCGTCATATCCCAAGTTTCCGGCAATCTTGAAGCATGCTTTCATCAAGGTCGCCATTGTGCGGTTGCCGTCAACTTCCTTGAAATTGACACTCAGTCCCTTTGTTGTCTTGAACAGCAGTTTGAGAAGATCGCTGTCTTTGAGTTTATCTTTGAACATCAACTCTTTTGCGATGATGGCCTTCTCTTCGTCATCAAGGGTGGCTCCATTGACGAGGATGTTGTTGATTGTCTGCCAGACCTTGAATTCCTGGAACAAAGGAGAGGAACGCGGACACACTCGTGGTCCGATGTTTTTCATCTTCTTCACGCCATCAACGGTAACCTCAATTTCTCTGGTCTCGAGCTCGCATAGGCTGATAAGTCCTTTCTGACTCTTCAGCGGACGCTGGTAGAAGATGATTATGTCCCGGAGTCTCTTTTTCAGTTCCGGGGTAAGTTCGACGTGATATTTCGACTGTTCGGTCCAGATTCTTTCAAACTCATCAAGATAGTCCTGCCTGTAGAACACAATATTCTTCAGGCTATTGTTAGGATTCTCCTCAATTCTCTTCAGTAACATTTGACCAACGGTCAAATTGTTGAAATATAGTTCTTTACTTCTGTCGCTAATCTTGCTTAGAAGACCACTGAGAGATGCTTTCTGGCCGTTGATTTCCTGTAAGGCGCAGGTCAGGACTTCCAGATCCACTTCCTGTGTGGCGGCCAAATGTCTGTAGTAATAGGCTTCTTTTAGCCTTTCCTTTCCGGTGAAACTACTTTTCAGCCCTTGGATGCCCAGTTCGTCACGACAGATCGCCCAAGTCTGGCTCTTGTTTCTGTCAGACAGCTTCCTGTAAAGTTCATCGGTTAATTCAGTATGAAAGGATTTCTGTAGCGTCCATATCCTGTCGAATTCATCCTGCAAGTCCGACTTATAGAACTCAGGGATAGCGTACTTGCCTTCGAGCATACGCTGATAGACATATTCCCCGGGAGTCAATCCTTTGTCATACATCTCCTTGGCGACAGCCATTCCGTCAATTGCCTGGCCGTCATCGCTTGATGCCGCTTTTCTGGAACTCTTGTAGCCCCTCTTCTTATTTATCTGAAGTAATATTCTCGCCAGGTCACCAAGAGTAACCTCCTCCGATGCGGACTTTGCCCTGAGTCGCAATGTGCGGAAAGTTGATCCTGGACCAGTCTCTGAAAATATGAAGTCGTCGCCAATCCACCCTGCATCCTTCAGCTCCTCAATCAAGGCTTGTCTTCTTAGTTTATACCTTTGGAGATTTCGACGCATACCTCGCTTTAGAGTCCTTTCGGCATTCGTAGTGATACTTTTGCCCTTCTCAAAACTCGTCCTTTCATCCACTGTGAGGGGGACGACACGGACACCGAGTCTGACAATCTCTGATTTCTCGTCAGAGAATGGCTCTGCTTCCTTAACCAATGCCCAACCTATGCCGGCGGTCAATGAGGCTGTTTGTTATGACTTACAGCCAGTTGATTTAATAGTTCCAAGCGTAGAACTGGTACTTCAGTACATATTGATGAAGGCGTTCCGTGAATCCTCACCGACATCATCACGAGTGGCCGCAATAAGGACTCGACTCCGCTTGTACCCTAACATGAGGCCTCAATGCATGAGGATACGGGTTGACATTCCGGTGCTGGAGAGAATGGACGACATTCTTAGACGATTATGTCGTTCAAAGCCGACAAATGGAGGGGGGGGGCGACGGCACTTCGCGGCAAAATTGTCGTTCTATCTCTCAACTTTTGGGTCTGGAGGTAGGTGTGATTTGTAAATCATTGTTAATAAATAGTTTAGTTACATATCTTTGGCGATTTATAACTCAAGGTAACGTGCTAACTATATGATAATTAATGTATTATCCACCACTCGCTAGCACTGAACATGTTGCGTTTAGGCATGGAGTGGGTGGTACTACTTCTCGTGAAAATGAAGCGATTTACCTTGCGTTGGCCCGTTGCTTGGAGGACATGGCGGCCTTTTACCCGGATAGGGCGCGCGAAGCGCGTAGGCCGCCATGCCCTCCAAACAACGGAGCCCCTAACCGAAGATAGCAATGATAGCGTCCAACAACGCTATGCTTTGTAAGAACTTCAAGGTACAACTCAGATATAAAGTATTTGTCTGTACAGGCTATCAAAGATATATGCCTAAACACATACTATTGGACTTGATCCGAAAGGATAAGATGCGAATCAGAGAGAAAATCATTACCTTTGCAGGAACAAATTTAAAATGGAGAGCAGATGATACTAAAGGATCAGATTGAGGCTCTGCATCAGCGGTTGGAGACGTTGGGGAGGTGTCTTTGACATCCCCGGTAAACGTGGGCAGGTAGCCGCATTGCAGAAGAAGACGGAGTCGCCGGATTTTTGGAACGACCCTAAGGCCGCCGAGGTGTTCATGAAGAACCTTAACAGCGTAAAGTCTTGGGTGACTGGGTTTGACAAGGCCTCTACCGAGGTGGATGACCTTGATGTGTTGTACGATTTCGCCAAGGAAAGTCTCGGCGGAAGTACGGACGAGACTGTCACCACAGCGGAGACGCAGGAGCTTGAGGAATCATATTCAAAAGCGGTTGAGGACATTGAGGCATTGGAGCTTAGGAATATGTTAGGTTCGGAGGGGGATAACCTCGGAGCCGTGCTGACGATTAATTCCGGGGCGGGCGGCACCGAGGCGAACGACTGGAGTGCGATGCTGATGAGGATGTACATGCGCTGGGGCGAGAGGAACGGCTACAAAGTGACAGTAACTGACCTTCTTGAGGGTGATGAGGCAGGAATCAAGTCGGCCACCATCCAGGTCGAGGGCGACTACGCCTACGGCTATCTCAAGGCAGAGAATGGAGTGCACAGACTCGTACGTCTTTCACCGTTCAACGCACAGGGCAAGCGTCAGACCACATTCTCGTCCGTTTTCGTCTATCCGCTGGTGGACGACACAATCAACATCGAGATAAACCCTTCGGACTTGGAATGGGACACGTTCCGTTCCGGTGGCCACGGTGGCCAGAATGTCAACAAGGTCGAGACCGGTGTGCGCGTGCGGCATATTCCTTCGGGAATAGTCGTAGAGAACACGGAGTCCCGCTTCCAGCAGGACAACCGGCAGAACGCCCTGCGCATCCTGCGGTCAAGGCTTTACGACCTGGAACTGAAGAAGCGTCAGGAGAAACAGGCCGAGATAGAGGGCACGAAAAAGAAGATCGAGTGGGGCTCCCAGATCCGCTCCTACGTCCTGCATCCGTACAAGATGGTCAAGGACCTGCGGACGGGATATTCCACTGCCGACACCCAAGGCGTGCTGGACGGTGACCTGAACGAGTTCATGAAACGCTACCTGATGCAGGAGGGTTCCGGTGGTGCTACGGCTCCTATTGAAGACATCGACTGATAATCACTAAAATATTTCATTAATATGGCTGAATTCAAATATGCTCCGATGTTCCAGTTGGGACCGGACACAACAGAGTACTACAAGCTGACAAGCGAGGGCGTGTCTCTTGGCGAGTTTGAGGGTCATCCTATTCTCAAGGTGGCTCCAGAGGCTTTGACCATGCTTGCGAACGCTGCTTTCAGAGATGTGAACTTCCTTCTGAGGCCGGCTCACAACCAGCAGGTTGCCAAGATCCTGAGCGATCCTGAGGCTTCCGACAACGACAAATACGTGGCTCTGCGCTTCCTGCGCAACGCCGAGGTGGCCGCGAAGGGCAAACTGCCTTTCTGCCAGGACACCGGCACCGCAATCATTCACGGAGAGAAGGGCCAGCAGGTTTGGACCGGATTCGATGATGCGGAGGCTCTCTCCAAGGGCGTTTACAAGACCTACACCGAGGAGAATCTGCGCTACAGCCAGAACGCTCCGCTGGACATGTATAAGGAGATCAACACGAAGTGCAACCTTCCTGCCCAGATCGACATCGAGGCCGAGGAGGGTATGGAATATAAGTTCCTCTGCGTAGTGAAGGGTGGCGGCTCAGCCAACAAGACCTATCTCTACCAGATGACAAAGGCCGTGCTCAATCCCGGCACTCTCGTGCCTTTCCTCGTGGAGAAGATGAAGACTCTCGGAACTGCTGCCTGCCCTCCTTATCACATCGCTTTCGTGATCGGTGGCACATCGGCCGAGAAGAACCTTCTGACAGTCAAGCTGGCTTCCACACATTACTATGACGCTCTCCCAACCACAGGTGACGAGACCGGACGTGCTTTCCGTGACATCGAGCTTGAAAAGCAGGTGCTTGAAGAGGCCTACAAGATCGGTCTCGGAGCTCAGTTCGGAGGCAAATATTTCGCCCACGATGTCCGAATCATCCGTCTGCCTCGCCACGGAGCGAGCTGCCCGATTGGCCTTGGAGTAAGCTGCTCTGCTGACCGCAACATCAAGGCGAAGATCAACAAGGACGGAGTTTGGATCGAGAAGTTGGACGATAATCCAACTCGTTGGATTCCAGAGTCTTTGCGTAACGCCGGAGAGGGTGAAGGCGTTGTCGTTGACCTAGACAAGCCGATGAGCGAGATCTGCAAGCTCCTGAGCCAGTATCCTGTCTCGACTCGTCTAAGTCTTAACGGGACTATCATCGTGGCCCGTGACATCGCGCATGCCCGCCTTAAGGAAAGACTTGACAGGGGCGAGGATCTCCCGCAGTATTTCAAGGATCATCCGGTCTTCTATGCCGGACCTGCCAAGACACCAAAGGGAATGGCCTGCGGCTCAATGGGACCTACCACGGCAAACCGTATGGACCCTTACGTCGATCTCTTCCAGGATCACGGCGGCAGCATGATCATGATCGCCAAGGGCAACCGTACCCAGGCTGTCACCGACGCGTGCAAGAAGCACGGTGGATTCTACCTCGGCTCAATCGGTGGTCCCGCCGCCATTCTCTCCTACGAGAGCATCAAGAGCATCGAATGCGTTGAATATCCTGACCTCGGAATGGAGGCCATCTGGAAGATCCGTGTGGAGAACTTCCCTGCGTTCATACTCGTCGATGACAAGGGTAACGACTTCTTTAAACAGCTTGGGCTATAATGTCTTGAATAGTGAATATGCCACAGCGTTGTCGCAAAGAACCTGCGGTGGCTCTATAATATTCAGAAAGATTTAGGATGAAAAATATTATCACCCTGATGATTGCGGTTGTGCTGCCTATCCTTATGGCAGCGCAGCCGCAATCTTCATTTAAACTAGAGTGGGCTTCGACCGGCTCGCATTGTGTCATCGGTGGCGGCTCGTCATTGGAGTTTCAAAAAAAAGCCTTCAATCATTCCGCTTGGCGTGGGGAGAAGGTGTTTGCCCAAGCTGTGATCTCGTCCGATTCAGAACTGAACGACGTGAAGTTGTCGGTTTCCGATCTGCGTAACGGAAAATCCGTTATCTCCTCAGAAAACATCACTCTCCAGTTTGTCACCTTCGTGATTTCGGACTTGCTAGACTCGACAAAGTTCGGCCAATGCGGCTCACGTGAGGATAAATCCAAGTGGGGCGAAGTCCTTGTTGCTGATGTGCTTGACCTTGCGGAATCCATGAATATTCCGGCAGGGCGCAGGCAGCCTGTCTGGATGACTGTAGGTGTGCCTTCCGATGCGAAGCCTGGCAAATATTCAGGCCGGCTGACCGTCTCATCCACCGGTGCGAAGTCCCGCAGCCTCAATGTGGAACTGGTCGTGTCCGAGCATATTCTTCCTCCTGCCTACGAATGGACGTTCCATCTGGATCTGTGGCAGAATCCATATTCAGTGGCCCGCTATGTGGGTGTTCCGCTTTGGAGTGACGCTCATTTCGAGGCTATGCGTCCGGTGATGAAGATGCTTGCGGATGCCGGGCAGAAATCCGTCACGGCCACCATCATGAACCGCCCGTGGAACGGTCAGACCGAAGATGCGTTCGGCTCGATGGTCACGAAGATCCGTCGCATTGACGGTACATGGCTTTATGACTACACGATTTTCGACCGTTGGGTGGAGTTCATGTTCTCTCTAGGAATAGACCAGCAGATCAACTGTTACTCAATGATTCCGTGGGCGTTGTCGTTTGACTACTACGATCAGGCGACCTCCTCTAACGCGACAATCCAAGCTACGCCCGGCAGTCCGGAGTACAATGAATATTGGGGCTCTTTCATAGCTGACTTTGCCACGCATCTGAAATCGAAAGGCTGGTTCGAGAAGACCATGATCGCGATGGACGAGCGTCCTATGGAGTCGATGCAGGCTGTGCTGACACTTATTCGCAAGATTGAGCCTGACTTCAAAATTTCTTTGGCCGGAAACTATCATGAGCCAATCAACTATGAGATAACCGATTTCAGTGAGGGTTTCGGTCCGATGAAAGAGTTCCCGGAATCTGCTAAGGCCAAGAGAAAGGAACTAGGATTGATAACGACTTTCTACACTTGTTGCGCTGAGGCATATCCGAATCTTTTTGTGATTTCAGACCCTGACGAGGCTGCATGGCTGGGCTGGTTCGCACAGGCCGAGAACTATGACGGTTATCTCCGCTGGGCCTACAACAGCTGGACCTTGGATCCGCTCACGGATACCCGTTTTCGCACCTGGCCTGCCGGTGACTGTTTCGTAGTCTATCCGGGCGGTCGCGGCAGCATTCGTTTCGCCAAGCTCACCGAGGGGATCCAGGATTTCGAGAAGGTCCGCATCCTTCGTGCCCAATGGCAGAAGGATGGTGATGAGGCCAAACTCAGCCAACTAGCCGAAATCCTTAAGCCTTTCACGTCCGAGAAGATTCTCGAAGAAGGACCGACCAAAGCCCTCACCACCGCTAAGTCGTTCCTTGACAGGCAATAGTGTGGAATATTATACAATTATGTCCGGAGAGAGTCATTTTCTCCGGACATTTCCCCTTGCTATACGATGACCTTTCATTTTTGTTATGTGAATAAAAACCGAGGGGTGAAGCGGAGAGCCTTACGGCTCAGAGTGAGGAATGACTACAGAAATCACCCTAAAGACATCTGTAGTGGCTTCGCACTCTCTCAACCTTGCCGAAACGCACTCGCCTATAGGCTCGTACCCTGACAAGTCTGATAATCCCCACCTCTATGGCGACTATCACAAGATGTTGGCCTGTTCTCATGGAAATTTATTATTGATTGAAAGAAAATGAGAGAACAGCCGTCCTTGTTTTGTAGTACCCCCTCGGTATGTGACAATAAAAACAAAAAGCAAGCATCCCTTTTAGGGAAAAGATGCTTGCTTTTACTTCTTTCTCTCAAAAATAAATTTCCGCCACAAAATTAAGAATGTTTTTTCATTTTGTCAAGAGAATCCGGAAGAAATTTTGTCACTCTCTTGTTCTCTTTTGGTGTCTTCGAGAAGATTCACTCTGAAATTGTTTCTTTCTTGTGCGGCCGGAGTGAAAATCGAAGATTTTTATGTAAGTTTGTGGCTGCAATGGTTCGAAAGAGCATTGTGGAAATATTTATAATAGCGTTTGCTATTTATTCGGAACACTCAAAACTTGGCAGTTTTATAAATCAACTCCGGATAAGTCAGTGAACGTCCGCGTATTGCGTGGATGTGACTTTTCCGTTGATGGGTTTGCCAAGACCTTGAGTGTGGATGGGGAATATCCACGCTCTCGTTTTCTGTCTTGGCACCTCCGATAAGTCGCTTTCGCTATGGAATTATAAAAGCGAAAGCGCAGAATGGCCACCCAGATCAAGTCCAAGGAACGGGTGTCGGCTCACGGTGAGGTGTTCACGAACCTCCGTGAGGTGAATGCGATGCTCGACCTTGTGAAGCCGGAGACGGAGCGGATCGACTCCCGTTTCCTGGAGCCGGCGTGCGGTGACGGGAACTTCCTCATCGAGATTCTAAGCCGCAAACTCGCGGTCTGCGAGGCCCGCGTCAAAGCCCGGCAATATTCCCAGCTCCAGTACGAGCACGACGCCGTCTGGGCTGTCTCAAGCATTTACGGCATCGAGATTCTCTCCGACAACACCACCGCCTGCCGCGAAAGGCTCCTGAACCACTTCACGGAGCAGTACACACGATTGTTCAAATCCAAGTGCAAAGACTCCTGCATCGAGTCCGTCCGCTACATCCTCTCCAAGAACATCATCCACGGCGACGCCCTCACCTACAGGCGCGCGGACAAGCCCGACGAATGGATCCGCATCAGCGAATGGAGCTTCATCGGAGGCGACAAAGTCAACCGGCGCGACTACGAATTCTCCTACCTGGCCGGTGAATATGAAAGCGACGGCCTCTTCTCAGACATCCCGGTGGAAACATTCGCTCCCGTCCATTTCTTGAATATAAACGCGCAGACCTATGGCGACAAACAACTATAATCCCGACGTCCTCAATTGCCTGGCGAACCTGAGCAACGACGAGGTCTTCACCCCTCCGGAACTGGCGAACCGCATCCTCGACCTTCTTCCGCAGGAACTCTTCCGGAGCCCGGACACAAAGTTTCTGGACCCGTTCAGCAAGAGCGGAGTCTTTCTACGCGAGATAGTCAAGCGGCTCGACAAAGGGTTGGAAACGAATATCCCCGATCGCCAGAGCCGGATCGATCATATTCTTCACAACCAGGTCTTTGGCATCGCCGTCACCGAGCTGACATCCTATCTTTCCCGCCGCTCGCTCTACTGCTCTAGATTCGCCAACGGGGACTACAGTGTCTCCCGGTTCGACACGGAAGGCGGGAATATTCTGTACTCCAACCGTTCTCACACATGGGCGAACGGCAGATGCAAGTACTGCGGTGCATCCCAGGCTGTCTATGACCGCGACTCAGAGTCTGAGCAGTACGCCTACATGTTCATCCACACAGACAACCCCAATCAATTCTTTGGAAATATGAAGTTTGACGTAATCGTTGGGAACCCACCCTATCAACTGAGCGATGGTGGAGCGCAGGCCAGCGCTAAACCAATATATCATTTATTCGTAGAGCAAGCATTGCGTCTCAAGCCGAGGTATCTTTCAATGATTATTCCAGCGAGATGGTATTCAGGTGGTAAGGGTTTAGATTCGTTCAGGGACAATATGCTAAACGACAGGCATATAAGTTATCTTGTTGATTATTTTGACTCTACAGAGTGTTTCCCTGGCATAGATCTGTCAGGTGGAGTTTGCTTCTTTTTATGGAATCGTGATTACTTTGGACCTTGTCATATTCGCTCAATAATTAACGGAAAAGAAACAGTATCAACAAGATTCTTGCTTGAGAACGGTGATGATTCATTTGTGCGTTTTAATGCAGCTGTTGATATCTGGCATAAAGTAAAGAAGTTAAATGAGAGGTCATTTGCTATGATTGTAAGTTCGCGTAAACCTTTTGGAATCTCTACAAATGAAAAGATTTCTTCAACGAAACAGCCAAGCTGTGTGAAGATCTATGCCTATCCCAGCAGCGGGTATGTCCTTGAAAATCGTGTGACTGTGAACAGCAATGCAATAAAGGAACATAAAGTCTATATTTCGTATGCGTATGGAGAAAGAGGCAACTTTCCTTATCTTGTAATTGGCAAACCATTCTATGGAGAACCAAATTCTTGTTGTTCCGAGACCTATTTGATGATAGGACCTTTTCCATCAGAGGCGATATGTAGAAATGTAATGGAATATATGAGGACTAAATTCTTCCGCTTTTTAGTGTTGTTACGCAAAAATACACAACATGCTACTAATAAAGTATATAGATACGTCCCCATCCAAGACTTCTCGCACCCGTGGACTGATGAGATGCTGTACAAGAAGTACGGACTCGACAAAGATGAGATCGCGTTCATCGAATCCATGATCCGACCGATGGAATAGCCTCTATGTTTGATTCACGAACATATTCACGAATATAATTGCAAAGATGGCGGCAAAAGATCTACTCCGTGGCAGGGTCGCAGCGACCCCTACCATCTATGCCTATGAGCATGTTGACTATCCGGCCCACAAGGGGTGGCTCAAGGTGGGCTACAC
>DBKH01000067.1:23969-25839 GCA_002297815.1 Bacteroidales bacterium UBA755
GTCCTGGAGCGCCCGGCCATGCGCAAGGACGGGTCCTGGTTCGATGACCACCTTGTCCGCGACATACTCCGGAACGGGCATATTCCTAATCCAGAAGGGGAATGGTGCATCTGTGATGTGGGAACGGTCGAGAAGGCCATCGCAGCCACCGTGGCGGGGAATGACAGGATTGTTGACAGGACCGAGGACTTCAAGATGCGTCCGGAACAGGAACGGGCCGTTGAGAAAACAGCACTCTATTTCAACGCGTTCAGGAAAGACCCCGCCAATCGGGGACTGACCCCGCACTTCCTCTGGAACGCCAAGATGCGCTTCGGCAAGACATTCACCACTTACCAACTTGCACTCAGGATGGGCTGGACGAAAGTCCTTGTCCTCACATTCAAGCCGGCCGTCAAGACAGCCTGGGAGGAGGGCCTGCTGACCCACAAGGACTTCGCTGGCTGGCAGTTCTGCCAAAAGCAGGATGACCGGGAATTCAACCGTGTCGATGAGGGCAGGCCTTTCGTGTGCTTCGCCTCCTTTCAGGATGTCCTGGGAAGGAATGCTGCTGGTGGCATCAAGGCCACGAACGAATGGATCCAGACGGTCGGTTGGGACTGCATAGTTCTGGACGAGTACCACTACGGAGCGTGGGGCAGGAACGCCAGGAACTTCTACGACAGGAAAGACCCGGCGTTGGGCCGGGCCGAGGAAATGGGCGAGATCCTCGCAGAGGATGCGGACAACGCCAGAGAGCTGGAGACCAGGGAGATGTACGACGAAGGACTGATGCCGCTGCGCACCGGGGCCTACCTCTACCTTTCGGGCACACCGTTCCGGGCCATCTCCACCGGGGAGTTCATCGAGGAGCAGATCTTCAACTGGACGTACTCTGACGAGCAGGCAGCCAAGGAGGCATGGCAGGGAGGGCATAACCCTTACGCCCAGCTTCCCAAAATGGTGATGCTGACCTATCAGCTGCCGGACAGCATCAGCGAGATTGCCTCCCGCGGTGAGTTCGACGAGTTCGACTTGAACGAGTTCTTCCGCGCGGAGGACGACCATTTCCTGCACGAGGAACATGTCCAGAAATGGCTGGATTTGATCCGTGGCGCCTACACCGAGACAATCGTGACGGAACTCAAACTGGGAAAGGAGAAACCGCCTATGCCGTTCTCCGACAGTCGTTTGCTCAGTTATCTCCAACACACCTACTGGTTCCTGCCGTCCGTGGCGGCGTGCCGTGCCATGTCCAGGCTCCTGAGGAAGCGCTGCAACCGTTTCTTCGATGACTACAAGGTGGTTGTGGCGGCCGGAAGCGAGGCCGGGATGGGCGCTCAGGCTGTGGAGCCGGTCTATGACGCCATGGAGGACCCGCAACGGACCAGGACCATCACCCTCTCCTGCGGCAAACTCTCCACCGGAGTCACGGTCAGGCCGTGGACGGGGATTCTGATGCTTAGAAACACGACCTCTCCGGAGACATATTTCCAGGCCGCGTTCAGGGTGCAGTCCCCGTGGACCATAAAGGACGAACGTGGGGAGGAGGTCATCCTCAAGCCCTTCTGCTATGTATTTGATTTCGCTCCGAACAGGGCGCTGAGGCAGGTCGCGGAATACAGCTGCCGGCTCAATGTCCACGAATCCAATCCGGAGAGGAAGGTGGATGAGTTCATCAAGTTCCTGCCCATCCTTGCCTTCGACGGCTCGTCGATGAAGGAGATTGATGCCGCCGGAGTTCTGGACATGGCCATGAGCGGCACCACTGCGACCCTTCTTGCCCGACGCTGGGAGAGCGCGGTGCTGGTCAATGTGGACAACGCCACCCTCCAGCGTCTGATGAACAGCCCTGAGGCCATGAGGGCATTGATGAACATCGAGGGCTTCC
>DBKH01000067.1:25926-31133 GCA_002297815.1 Bacteroidales bacterium UBA755
CTCTCCGCCTCGGAAAAGAAGCGTTTGAGCGAGGAGGAGAAGGAGTTCAAGAGCAAGCGCAAGGAGATCCAGGAGAAACTCATCAAATTCGCGACCCGCATCCCGGTGTTCATGTACCTGACCGATTTCCGGGAATATTGCCTCAAGGATGTCATAGAGCAACTTGAGCCGGAACTCTTCCGCAAGGTCACAGGCCTGACCCTCAGGGATTTCAGTCTGCTCGTGAGCCTCGGTGTCTTCAACAGCGAGCTGATGAACGATGCCGTCTATAAGTTCAAGCGTTACGAGGACTCTTCCCTTGAATATACCGGAATCGACAGGCACTCAGGCACCGTGGTCGGTCTTTGGGACACCGCCGTCGACACCTCCAAGGTCGGGACTGCGGTAGGCAGAGCCGTGGATTCCCTTAAGTTCATCTCCACGAAGAACAGATTAATCGATGCCGATGAATCTTGTGCCGCCGATACCCTGCCCACTGATGCGGCTGAGCATGTGGAAAATCGCGTGGGACGATGCGGTGCTGCAGAGAACCTGACCACTGATGCCTCCTGGGCCGGCAGGCAGGAGAAGAATTTGCCTTTGGCCGAAAAGGATGGCGAATCCACATTGGGGCACGGTTCTTCTGCCGGAGAAGCATTTTCACACAAGACGTGGAATGACATCAAGGCCGGCGATTCCGTCACCCACAAAAGCCTCGGCCCCGGCACGGTCATATTCATAGATGACAATTACCTCACCGTCAGATTCTCCGACCGCGAATCCAAATTTCACTTTCCTTCCGCCTTTGAGAAAGGCTATCTGTCAGTGTAGAATCGCACATACGAAATCTCGCACCTACACAAGCTTTGTAAAGAGCGGTTAGTTGGCGGGAAGAACGTTTTCGCACCAAAATGCTCCCGTCATAGTGAAATTTCACTGCGACGGGAGCGATATTGCCTAAAAATGATCTTGTCGTGGCTTACTGATTCTCTTGAGCGACGATTATGGGGTAAAATGCTACCCGAGGGTGTCTGTTAGCACTTTTGGGTAGCAATATTACGCAAAAATGCCACCGAGAGTCTTTGCTGATTACGGCAGTGCCAGAACAAAAACTAGTCGTCGGTCTCCGGGTCGGCCATGATGGTGGTGCCGGAGGAGAGGGCTGAGGCGGAGGTGATGACGACACGGGAGACGCCGGAGTTGATGGCCTCGAAGGCGTTCTGGAGTTTCGGGATCATGCCTTCGGAGATGGTGCCGTCAGCGACCATCGAGGCGAAATCGGAACTGGTAATGGTCGGGATTACGCTCGAAGGGTCGTTCAAGTCTTTCATCACGCCTGGGGTGGACGAGCAATATGTCAGGGTCACGTCATAGACGGAGGCGAGGGTCTGGGCGACGGACGAGGCGATGGTGTCGGCGTTGGTGTTCAGCATCGAGCCTTCCTTGTCGTGGGTCAGCGGGGCGAGAACCGGCACGGCACCGGACTCAAGAAGGTTTTCCAAGGCCTTGGCGTTGACGTACTTGATGTCACCGACGTAGCCGAAATTGATCGGCTGGACCGGTCTTTTGACACTCATTATCAGGTTCAGATCAGCTCCGGTAAGACCAATGGCGTTGACCCCAAGGGCTTGCAGACGGGCTACCAGATTCTTGTTGACAAGTCCACCATAGACCATCGTGACGACCTTCAGCATCTCCGCGCTGGTGATCCTGCGGCCATCAATCATCTGAGTCTCCACGCCCAACTTGGCAGCCACCTCCGTGGCGATCTTGCCGCCACCGTGCACGAGAATCTTTTTGCCTTTTAGGCTTGAAAACGACATCAGTAGCCCCTGAAGAGACTCTTCATTCTCCACAATCGCTCCCCCGACCTTAATTATATTCAATGAATCCTTTATCATATTCCTCAAAAATTACTGTAGATCCTCCAGCATTCTCTTCATCACAACCTGGGCGGAGACGACACGGTTGGCGGCCTCCGGGATGACGATGCTGCGAGGGGAATCAATCACCTCGTCGGTCACGATCATATTCCTTCTCACCGGCAGGCAGTGCATGAAGTAGGCGTTGTTGGTGACGGCCATCTGCCTTGCGCTGACGGTCCATGATCGGTCCTGACTGAGAATCTGGCCATAGTGTGAGACGGAGGACCAGTTCTTGGCGTAGATGAAGTCCGCACCCTCGAAGGCTTTCATCTGGTCGTACTCCACACGAGCCTTGCCGACAAACTGAGGGTCTAGCTCATAGCCTTCCGGCTGCGTGATTACGAAATCCACATCGGCAGCGTTCATCCACTCAGCGAACGAGTTCGGCACGGCCTGAGGCAGAGCCCTCGGATGAGGAGCCCAGGTCAGTACCACTTTCGGGCGAGCCACGGTTTTATATTCATTGATGGTGATGAGGTCCGCGAAGGCCTGGCACGGATGGACCGTGGCAGATTCGAGACTGATGACAGGTTTGCCGGAATATTCAATGAACTGCTTGAGTATTGTCTCGTTGTAGTCGAAGGTCTTGTCCTTCAGACCGGCGAACGAGCGCACACCGATGATGTCGCAGTAGCTGCCGATGACCGGGATCGCCTCGCGCAGATGCTCCGGCTTGTCACCGTCCATCACCACGCCCATCTCGGTCTCAAGTTTCCAGCTGTCACCGTTGACATTGAGCACTATCGAGTTCATTCCCAGATTCATAGCCGCCTTCTGGCTGCTCAGTCTGGTACGCAGACTGCTGTTGAAGAAGATCAGAATGATCGTCTTGTTCTTGCCAAGGTTCTGCCAGGCGAACGGAGTCGCCTTGACCTGCTTCGCCTCCTCAAGTGCCTTGCCGAGGTCGCCTATGTCGCCAACGTGAAAAAAACTTCTCATAATACTTCCTTCAATGCGTTAATGAATATGTCAACGTCCGCCTTGGTGAGGGTCAGCGGGGCAAGAAGGCGGATCATGTTCTTGCCGGAAACGCCTGTGAATATGTGTTTTTCGTAAAGGAGGCGGCCTCTGATCTCTGCGATCGGCTCATTGAATTCGATGCCGACCATAAGGCCGCGGCCACGGACTTCCTTGATCCTCTTCGATGCGGGGATGGAGTTCTTAAGATATTCACCAACCTCAAAGGCGTTCGCGACGAGATTCTCTTCTTTGAATATGTCAGCGACGGCATTGGCAGCGGCCATCGCGAGGTAGTTGCCACCGAAAGTCGTGCCGAGCATTCCCTTGGTGGCCTCGAACTCTGGAGAGATCAGGACTCCGCCAATCGGGAAGCCGTTCGCCATTCCCTTGGCCATCGTGACGATGTCCGGTTTGATTCCGGCCCACTGGTGAGCGAAGAATCTGCCGCTTCGGCCATAGCCGCTTTGGATTTCGTCCAGAATCAGCACCACGCCCGCATCCTTTGTGGCCTGACGCAAGTCTCTCAAGAACTGGTCATCAGGGATGACGATTCCTCCGACTCCCTGGATTCCCTCTACAATCACACCGGCCACATCTCCCTTGGCAAGTTCAGCCTTGACGGCCTCTATGTCATTCAGAGGCAGGAAGGTGACATTGTGGTGAGAGTTGAACGGAGCTGAATATTTCGGGTTGTCGGTGACGGCCACGGCTCCGGAGGTCCTTCCGTGAAAGGCTCCCTTGAAGGCTATCATCCTGTCCTTTCCAGTGTGGAAAGAGGCTAGTTTGAGGGCGTTCTCGTTGGCTTCCGCCCCTGAATTGATCAGGAAGAGGGAGTAGTCCTCAAGGCCGGAGAGTTCTCCGATCTTTCGGGCAAGTTCGACCTGAAGCGGGTTCTTCACGCTGTTGGAGTAGAAACCGATTTTGTTCAGCTGGTCGGTGATGGCGGCCACGTATTTCGGGTGGCAGTGGCCGACTGAGATGACGGCATGGCCACCGTAGAGGTCAAGGTACTCCTGGCCATTGTTGTCCCAGATTCTGGTGCCTTTGGCTTTGACGGGAGTTACGTCAAAGAGGCTGTATACGTCGAATAAGTTCATTGTCATTGTTTTTTTGTATGTTCCGGGCGCTTCGACAAGCTCAGCGGCCGAATGGTATTGGCGCTTCGGCAGGCTCAGCGACCGGAATAGGGTGGTCACTGAGCCTGTCGAAGTGACCACTAAAACCGTGTGCCTTTAAGATGAAGTCCTGTGTCCTCCGGAAGGCCGAAAATGAGGTTCATGTTCTCGACAGCCTGACCGGAAGCGCCTTTGACAAGATTGTCGATAATGCTTACAACGTGGAGCTTGCGTCCGTGCTTGCGTACATTCAGCACACACTTGTTCGTGTTCACGACCATCTTGAGGTCCGGATTCGTGTCGATGACATGGACGAAAGGCTCGTTCTTGTAGTAATCCTTGTACAGAGCAATGGCATCCTCCTCGGAAAGATCACAGTCAAAATAGACCGAAGCCAGGATTCCTCTGGTGAAGTCGCCTCTGACCGGGACAAAGTTCAGTTCTCCGCCAAAGCTCGGTGCAAGGGTGTGGAGGGTCTCCCCTATCTCGCCCAGGTGCTGATGTGTGAACGCCTTATAGACTGAAAGGTTGTTCGCTCTCCAACTGAAATGCGTTGTCTCGGACGGAGCCTGACCCGCACCGGTGGAGCCTGTGATTCCGGTCACGTGGATTTCTGGCAGTTTGTCTGCCTTTGCCATCGGCAGGAGCGCCAATTGAATCGAGGTAGCAAAACATCCAGGATTGGCGATGTGCCTGGCATTCACAATCTTGTCTCTGAAAGCCTCCGGGAGACCGTACACGAAATCCTCAGCGTCAGCCGCAAGACGGAAATCGTTGCTGAGGTCAATGATGGCTCCTTTGTAGGTTTCCGGCAGAGAATGCACGAAACCCTTGGACTTTCCATGTCCGGAGCAAAGGAATAGCACATCGGCCTGTTCCACCGGAGCGTCAGCGCTGAACTTCAAGTCGGTCTCCCCCAGCAGATCCTGATGCGCTGACCATACCGGCTCTCCAGCGTGGCTTCCACTCTGCGCGAAGACAACTTTGACGTTCGGATGATTGACCAAGATTCGTAAGAGCTCACCGGCAGTGTAGCCAGCGGCCCCTACGATTCCTACACGTATATACTCATTTATAATCATTTATTTCATAAATAATTATCATTTCACCCCTCAGTCGCTTCGCGACAGCTCCCGGTGGGAGCGCCACCCTCCACCGCCTCCCTCGCTGGGAGGGATGCGCTTTGCGCACCCTCATGGGCTTATCACGTTACCCTCTCCCTAAATCC
>DBKH01000067.1:31140-98331 GCA_002297815.1 Bacteroidales bacterium UBA755
CTCGGGGGAGGGACTTGCTTTCGCCACAAGTGGCGAAGAGTGCAGCTATAAGGATGAAATATTCATCAATTTACTTACAGTTCCTTTTCCAGTTGCTCGCCTTCGTCCTTGTGGGCGGTGTAGTAGACGCGGAGAGGGGTGGATGTGACTTTGATGAAGCCTTTGGCATCCTCGCTAGTCCAGCCTTTCTGCATCTCGCCATATTCCCCGAACTTGGTCTTGACAAGGTCACAAGGGGAATCCACACCAACGGTGGAGAACGACCACGGGCGAAGTTCCATCGTCACCTTGCCGGTCACGTTCCTCTGGCTGCTCTCAAGCATCGCCTCAATGTCCCTCATCACAGGCTCAAGGTACTGGCTCTCGTGCAGGAACATTCCGTACCAGTTGGAAACCTGATCCTTCCAGTACTGCTGCCACTTGCTGAGGGTGAACTTCTCAAGGAACTTGTGGGCAGCGATGATCAGCATCGGAGCAGCGGCCTCGAAACCGACACGTCCCTTGATGCCGATGATCGTGTCCCCGACGTGCATGTCACGGCCGATGCCGTACGGAGCCGCGATGGACTCGATCTTCTGGATGGCAGCGACTTTGTCAGCGAATTTCTCACCGTTCACAGCAGCAATCTCACCTTTGTCGAACTCGATCTCGATGATCTCGGAGCCTTCCTTGGTGATCTGCTTCAGATAGGCATCCTCCGGGAGTCCCTGGGTGGAGTCTAGAATCTCACCGCCACAGATGGACGTGCCCCAAAGGCCCACGTTGTAGGAATATTTAAGTTTCTTGAAATCAGCCTTGAAGCCGTGCTCATTGAGGTAATCAACCTCAAACTGGCGGGTAAGCGCCATATCTCTTGTCAAGGTGATTATCTCAATTCCCGGAGCCATCACGAGGAACGTCATGTCAAAGCGGACCTGGTCGTTGCCGGCACCTGTCGATCCGTGAGCTATGGCATCAGCACCGATCGACTTGGCGTAGCGGGCGATCGCCATGGCCTGGAATATCCTCTCGGAGGAGACCGAGATCGGATACGTTCCGTTCCTCAGCACGTTGCCGAAGATCATGTAACGGAGACTCTTGTCGTAATATTCCTTCGTCACGTCAAGGGTGACATATTCCTTGGCGCCCAGTTCGTAGGCGTGCTTCTCATTGTCTTTCAGCTGCTCGGCGCTGAATCCACCGGTGTTCGCGCAGGCTGCGTAAACCTCATAGCCTTTTTCCTTGGCGAGGTACATCACCGTGAATGATGTGTCAAGGCCGCCGCTGAAGGCGACCACAACCTTTTTCTTTTCCATATTCATTAATCCTTTTTGTTGTCATTTTCGGCCTCATCGATCTTCCGGATGCGTTCGAGGACTTCCTGAGGTATTTTCGCTGGGAGATGCTCCTCCGGATCGAAAAGCATCCCGGTGCAGATGCAGTACTTCCTGTCAGTTCGCTTCAGCACATCCACATTGATGCATCCCTCACAGCCCTTCCAAAAGGCCTCATCGCTGGTCAACTCCGCGAAAGTCACAGGCTTGTAGCCCAATTGTGTGTTCATCGTCATCACAGCAGCACCGCTGGTGAGACTGAATATCTTCGCGTGAGGCCACCGTGTGCGTGCCAGCGAAAAAGTCAAATCTTTGATCCTTTTCGCTAGACCAAGGCCACGGAAATCAGGATGTACTATGAGTCCTGAGGTAGTCACATACTGCTTGTGTTCCCAAGTCTCGATATAACTAAAACCAGCAAACCGTTTTCCTTTTAGGGCAATCACTGCCTTAGCTTCTTTGATTTTCTGTGCGACATACTCTGGCTTTCTCTTCGCGATGCCAGTTCCTCTAACTTTAGCCGCATCCTCTATAGTCTTTAGAATCTCATCGACATAAATGAGGTGCTTCTCCGAAGCGACCTCAACAGTCAATTCGTCCTGAGTCATTGTTTGAAAAGTTCGTTAATATATTTCTAATTTACCCTTTTGTTGCCAATCCCCTTGAACAACCCGGAAAGGGAACTCACAACGGAATCGTGCGAAAAACCTTCTCTCAACACAAGCAGAATAGTGTCATCACCTGCTAGGGTGCCCATCACTTCAGAGAAATGGTTTTCATCAATAATTGAAGCTATCATTCCGGCATGGCCAGGTCTAGTCTTAATCACAGCCATAGAGCCAGAGAACTCAATGCTGTCGATGCTTTCAGAGCTCATGGAGGAATCACGTAGTATGCTTCGCAACATTCCTGGTTGGGGAAGACTGTAGCAGTAGCCGTTGCCATCATGAATCTTCGTGATGTTCAATTCACGGATGTCTCTAGAAAGTGTGGCTTGAGCAACAAACAGCCCACGCTGACTCAAGAACACGGATAGCTCTTCTTGATTAGAAATCTTGTTATCCTTGATAACTTCTTTAATTATCCTTTGCCGTTCAATTTTACCTTTCATATCAAAGCATACTTATTCAACTTTTCGGCAAATATATGAATATCTTTTCAATATTGTATCAAAAATTTTGATAAATACTCTAATATATTCAAAACAAAAAAAACGATGGCTGACGCCACCGTTAAAAATTATCAGGTAAGAATCATGCCACCTCGAATATGACAGACATGGCTAGTGCATTATTTGAATGTGATTCTGGCTCCGAATGTCATCATGAAGTCCAAAGGGCGTTCCTTGTAAATCGTCTGAAGATCGGAACCATCATCGAAATGATAACTTAGGCCTGGCTCCACATAAATACCAAAATTCTTGGAAATGTTGGCTTGAATGCCGGCAGAAGCATTTAATGACCACAGTAAGCCCTTATCATTCACCTTAGTCTTCACCACTTCTCCTTGCATGACTCCGGAAAGCATATCAGATGTCGCAAGACTGCCAGAGATGCACTTTTCAACCATTCCTCCAGCGCTCAAATAGAGGGAAACCCATTTAGCGTCCAGAAGAAATGCCGATGCGTTCAATGGGATCCCTACGTACCTCAATGTCTGCTCAGTCTGTGAGACTGTTTTACCAACCTCATTAGTAAACGTGCTACGAAGAGTCGTAAATGCAACGCCCGTCTCAATCCCGAATCTACGACCTAGTGGATAGTTGACGGTCAAAGCAAATCTGACAGGACGTTTATGGTCTGATTTAGAAATGACAGTTGTCGAGTTCAAGGTATTATCTGGTGCTATTCCTCTAGTTTGAATCATTGCGTCATCCCCGATATTGTCTCCTGTTCCACCTGTCAGGCTAGGAGCTGATGCCGGTGAGGATCCACGGTAAAACATCTGGAGATCATAAGCGCTTTCACGATGGCTGTCAGAAGGTGTTCCAGAAAAAGACATTTCCAAAACTGCTTTACTTTCAACTTTTCCACGAGACTCATCAGAAGCTGAAATGTAGTTCGACCAATCTTCACCTTCATGGTCAAAATGATTGGAATGATCAGAGACTGTTCCCTGAACGTCCTTAGCGTCTGGAACATCAAGAGAGATCTCGACCATTTCCTCTTCATGGATAGGCTCAGGCTGAGAGGGTTCTTCCTCAATTGCCAGACTATTTGCCTGAGCGACAAGATGACTGGATGGACGTTTGCCTATGAGTTTAACGTCAACGGAGGACGTCTTAACGTCCGCTTCGGGCATCAATACCTCAACAGAAGAATCTTGGCCTTCGTTTGAAATGGCTGAAGAAGGCTGATCTAAGGCCAAGATTCTCTGTGAGTTGTCTAACGTGCTGTCAGTTCCGGAATCAAAAAAACGAAGGCCAACAAAGACACCAAGTGCCACGACTGCAGCTGCCACCATTGAGCGCCAAAAAATCGGAGCAATGACTGGAGCACGTTTTGCCTTAGGAAAAAGAGATGACTCAACGTCCTCCCACAGTCCTTTCGGTGCGGGTTCCTCGTAGTCATTCATTTTTCGTTCTAAGTCTTTTAGCCAATCATTATCACTCATAATGTCGCCTCCATTCTTTTCATGTAATCTCGTATCTGTCTTGATAAAATAGCCCGTGCCCTATGAAGTTGAGATGCCGAAGTACTTTCAGAGATTCCCATCAACTCTGCTATCTCCTTGTGGCTCTTCTGCTCAAAGACATACAGGTTTAACACCGTCCTATAGCCTTCTGGTAAAGCTTGAATCATTCTTTGGATAGCTTCGGGAGGAACTTTCCCTACATCCGGCTCTTCTTCCTCCTCTTTGTCAGGAAGATCCCATTTGTATTCAACAGTGTCAGATCGCTTCCGCTTACGGATCAGCTTCAATGCTTCATTGACGGTAATCTGCCTCATCCACGCCTTAAGTGAGCCTTCCCCACGATAGTCAAATTTGTCTAAAGACGAAAAAATCTTGACAAAACTGTCCTGTAAGACATCACGCAAGTCACCTTCATTCGGAATGTAACGGGAACAAGTGGCCGCAAGATACCTAGAGTAGCAGTCGTATATCTGCTTCATCGCGGTACGGTCACCATTCCTTGCCTGTTCGACAAGAGTCCTTTCTATGTCTCCAGTCAGCGTTCCCATCCCGAACAGACAAGGAAAATCATTTATCAGTCAAGAACTTGCGACTCCTGTGGTAAAGAAAAACGCGAGGAGTACTTCACCTTGGCAGATCTGTCTCCGTCATAATCTTTCCAGTGCAAGGTCAAAGTCTCGCCATCTTTGACATTAGGAAGAAGATCATCAATCTTGAAAGCTATGAAGCCATCTGCCGGAGCACCATATTCATTATCTCCGTTCCTGTCATGTCTAAGGTAAAGATCCAAAGTCTCCGGATCAATAGCAAGATGGAGATAGTGGACTTTCTTTTCCATGGAATAGCTCTGCCCGACCCATGATGCGAAGTGAAGGGTAAGATAACCATCCTCACAGCATGTAACCCAATCATCGTAGATGTACAGCCCACCGTCATCTTTAGCGTTTTTAAAATCTTCATCATAAAGGACAGCTGGTTTCGTACGCAACGAGTCAATCCAAACGACCTTTACCGTCTTGGAGTACAGGCGGCTAGCCTCCTTGTTCTCTTCATAGCGGAGCAGTGCCCTTACCTCACGTTTGAAAGGATTGCTCCATCCCTTAGGTTCAAGGGTGGTTTTTTCATCCAGTTGGAAATAGGTGTCCGCTCCATTTGTCTTTACAGTTACGAGAGCGTTCGGAGTACCTAGCCATTCATTCCCGTCATCAAGTTTGGAGCAAGAAGACAGCGAAGCGGCAACCAAGGCCGCAACTGCCAAAACAATCTTGAAATTTTTCATCTGTTTCATACCTTATATTTATTTTTTACAGTCAACTAAATCCAGACCTTGTTAATTCTTGCGCAAAAATGCAAAAAAAAAGATTAAATTGCACTCGATTTTGAAAACGGACTTATTATAATGAAGAAAATCACAATGTACCGAATGGGAATTTCCCTAATTCCTATTCTTGTCCTGATAGTGTTCTTAGCATTGAACATCAGCATTTTCGGAAGTGATGCTATTCTCGGAGCCAGCCAGGTTGCGTTGTTGTTTTCTGCCGGGATAGCAATTTGGCTAGCAATGTGGCTGTTCAAAGTTCCATGGGAAGTCTTTGAGGAAGAGATCAAGAACAACATCGGAGACGTGACTACAGCCATAGTCATCCTATTTCTTATAGGGGCAATTTCTGGCACATGGACAATGAGTGGAATAGTCCCTACATTCATCTACTACGGAGTCAAAATCATAAGTCCCAAAGTGTTCCTTCTTACCGCATGCGTAATCTGCGCCCTTGTTTCGGTCATGATAGGTAGTTCATGGACAACTATTGCGACTATCGGTGTAGCACTTTTGGGAATAGGTAAGGCAGAAGGATTCAGCGATGGTGTGATCGCTGGAGCAATCATCTCCGGGGCATATTTCGGTGACAAAATCTCCCCCTTGTCAGACACCACTGTGTTGGCGTCCTCAATGAACAAAGTTCCGATGTTCAAACACATCCGTTATCTGATGTACACAACGGTACCGTCCATCGTGATCACTTTGATCATATTCCTAATCCTTGGGCTCTCTCACACGGGGAATGATGCAAACCTAGTTAATGAATATACCAACGTACTCAAAGCTAAGTTTAACATTACTCCATGGCTTATGATTGTTCCTGCACTGACCGCGATAATGATTGCGCGACGGTTGCCTGCACTGATAGTCTTAGGCCTATCAACCCTGCTTGCAGCAGTTGCAGCACTAATCTTCCAACCAGACATAATTAGAGAAATCGGTGCTGGAATATCCGGAACAGAATCACAGGCAAAGATTCTGTTCACAGGCACAATAGAGTCAATCTACAACTCCGTCTCTGTTGACACAGGCAATCCGGAAGTAAACCAGCTTGTCGCCTCCAAGGGAATGATCGGAATGTTAAACACTGTCTATCTGATAATCTGCGCGATGTGCTTCGGAGCTGCCATGAAGGCTAGTGGAATGCTTCATCACTTAGCCTCAATAATTCTCCCAATGGCAAAACACAGGGTTAGCCTTGTGACATCAACAGTAGTGACAGGTACGGCTCTGAACGGCATCGTGTCCGATCAGTACCTTGCCATCATCCTGACATCTAGCTTGTTCAAGGACATCTACGACAAGGAAGGCTATGAGGACAGGTTGCTCAGCCGTGCAGTTGAGGATTCCGCGACAGTTACCTCTCCACTATTCCCTTGGAGCAGTTGCGGAATGACACAAGCCACAATCCTGAGTGTTCCAACGCTTACTTACCTTCCATATTGCTTTTTCAACATCATCAGCCCGCTTATGAGCATAACTGTTGCCATCCTAGGATTCAAGATATTCAGAAAAGTGATGTCCTGAATATTTTGTCCATCCCAGCTAATTACATGTATGTGTTAGACAAACATTTTCACTATGGATAAATTCAAGAAAATCAACAACTTCGACATTAAACTTCTCAGAGACTTTCCTGGGTTGACTGAATATGACGGACAACTCTTCCTGAATGACACCATAGATGAGGAATGGCCGAGAAAAATCAAGAGTTTTCCGTCTCTCCCTGCGAAGATGCGATTCACCGCGATATTCCTTTGCCTAGGAGGCGAGGCACGAACTAGAGTTTCAGGCAATGAATATGTTATAAAAGAAAACGACATATTCATGGTCAGCCTCGGTAACATTGCTGAAAAAATAGTCATAAGCAATGATTTCAAGGCTATTTCCGTCTCGATTATGCCGGACAGCAGCCTTATGAAATTCACCTATAGCAGTACAAGATTCTTGAGAAACTCACTATATGAGCCAAGCATTCTGACACTTACGAAAGAAGAGAGCAAGAGAATGGTGTCCTTTTTCGGGACAGTTAAAAACATTATCCTCTATGAGAGCGATATGTTCAAGAAAGAGGCTCTGGAAGGAGCTTCAATCATGCTTGCTAGTTACCTTTCGGCAAGAATAGCCAACAAGAACAAGGAGATAATCCACCCTGTGACAAAATGGAGAAGCAACGAACTGTTGAGACGTTTTCTTATTGAAGTCAGCCAAAACTACACTTTCGAAAGAAGCATCCAATTCTACGCCAGACAATTGTACATCTCTCCGAAATACTTTGCCCAGATGATTTACAAGGAATCCGGCAAACATGCAAAAGACTGGATCCGCGATTTTGTCATCAAGGATGCAAAGACAATGCTCAAGAGTGGCAATTACACCATTCAAGAAGTGAGCGAGGCCTTGCATTTCGCGAACCAGTCCTTTTTCGGGAAATATTTCAAAGAAGCCGTAGGCTGCTCTCCGAAGAGGTTCAAAGAGATCGTTACTTCTTCTCCTTCAGAAGGTCTCGAATCTCCTCAAGAAGAACCACATCCTCAGGCTTAGGTGCAGGTGCGGCAGGAGCTTCAGGAGCTGCTTCCTTCTTTCTGTGCAATTTAGCCAATCCCTTAATGACTAGGAATATGCAAAAAGCGATTATCAAGAAGTTCACAGTTTCCTGAATGAAATTACCGTAGTTCAAGGTAACGGCAGGCTTTACTACCTCTGCACCATCCATAACAGCCTTATGGAGTACAATTTTAAGGTTGGTGAAATCAAAACCTCCAATCAGGACACCAACGCACGGCATGATGATGTCATTCACTAATGAAGTGACAATCTTGCCGAAAGCTCCTCCGACAACTACACCGACTGCCAAGTCGATCACATTACCTTTCATCGCAAAGTCCTTGAACTCGGACCAAAACTTACTTTTTGCCATAATATCAGTTGTTTTTAAGTGTGTTTTTACAAAATTCCTCAGCTTCGGACAAGCTGTCAATCTTACCCACATCCAGAATATGCAAATCATCCGGCACGATTCCATAAATCGGATGTTTGTCGCATTCTTTAATGTAAAAGTCAGTTATAGAAAAACGTCCATCCCAACCATCCTCATCAAACACCTTGAATATCCTATCTGAGACACAGTGGATACCTGCAAAGGCATATTTTCGAAATCTGCTAGGATCTATGTCTCCGTAGGGACTTTTAACTTCTCCAGTTGCGAGGTTAGTCCAACCGACTAGCCTTGTCTGGTCATCAAACAAGAAGTACCTTTGCGTCTTACGATTGCTTACTAAGATGTTGGACAATGCATCTGGGTGCGCTTGAGAGACAAACCATTTCAAATCCAAGTCCGAAAGAATGTCAACATTATGGACAATGAATGGTCCTCCTTCTAGTAATGGGCGTGCATACTCAATTCCTCCTCCTGTCTCCCTAAGGAAATCCCTCTCATCTGAAAAACGGACATTAACTCCAAAATCATCCTGTTCGTGGACATAGCCAATGATAGAATCTGGGAAATGATGGACATTTATCACGAGCTCAGAAATGCCCGCATTTTTAAGCTTCGTAACTACATGATAAAGAAGGGGCTTACCATTGATAGGAACCAAGGCTTTCGGGAGCGTGTCAGTGATCGGCTTAAGTCTTGTACCAAGACCCGCTGCGAAAATCATCGCTTTCATCTACAGAATCTTCTCAATGTCTAGTTCCCTATGGGAAACCGTGATCTTTATGTCAAACCTGTCAGCCAGATGCTGCGCCAGATGTTCCGCACAATAGACGGAACGATGCTGCCCACCGGTACATCCGAAGCAGACTTGAAGGTGAGTGAACTTCCGTTCGATAAAGCACTTGACATGATTATCCACTAGTTCATAGACATTATTCAAGAATTTTGTCACCCCTCCGTCATCCTCAAGAAACGTGATGACTTCTTTGTCCAAGCCGGTGAACTGACGGTAATGCTCGTACTTCCCTGGATTATTGATTGCCCGGCAGTCGAACACATAGCCGCCACCGTTACCGGTCGTGTCAACTGGGATTCCTTTCTTGTAGGCAAAACTGAACACCTTCACTTCAAGACGTTTGTCCTCCGCAATGTTGTTGAACTGAGACATCGTTGTAAGCTTAGTAAGAATCTCGTTCAAGTAAGGATAATCCTCGAAAGGCTTCTGAAGAAGACGGCGAAGATTGCTCAAAGCATAAGGGACACTTGCAAGGAAATGAGGTTTCTTTTCGAAATATCCTCTAAAACCATAGGCTCCCAGTACCTGAAGTGTCCTAAAGAGGACGAATAAGCGGAGCCGTTCATTGAAATGTTCCTCGTTGACCTCCGTGAAGCCTTTCAAAGCTCTTAGATAAGTCTGAATCATCTCCTTACGCAGGTTCTCAGGGTAACGGGATTTAGCCTGCCAAATGAATGAAGCCACATCGTAGTAAATCGGCCCCCTACGTCCACCCTGAAAATCAATAAAGTACGGTTCCCCGTCCTTCATCATAACGTTACGCGCCTGGAAATCTCGGTACATGAAGGTGTCGCCCATGTCCTGCATAAGGTCAAACTTCAGTCTCTCGAAATCGTCCTGAAGTCTCACTTCATTAAATTCTAGTCCAGTAGCCTTCAGAAAGCAGTACTTGAAATAGTTCAGGTCAAAGAGGATCATCCGCTCGTTGAACGCTGGTTCTGGGTAGCATACTGACCAGTCAAGTCCCTCGGCTCCCTTGAACTGAAGCTTCGGCAACATCTCCATTGCATGGCACAATAGACGACACTCGTAAGAACTATATTCACCGCTCTCACGTCCCTGACTGACCACATTATAAAGTTGGTCATCACCAAGATCCTCTTGAATGTAGCGCATTCTGTCTTCGCTGACAGCCAGCACCTTAGGCACTTTAATTCCTTTACTGAGGAAGTGTGCGCTAAGGCTGACGAAGGCGTTGTTCTCGTCGCGGTTCGTACCAATGACACCAATAATAGAGATATTCCCGCCTTTAAGACGGAAATATCTCCTATTGCTTCCGGAGGAGTTTAATTCCTCCGCATCGTTCACTTTCTGACCTGTGTATTCTTCAAATAGCTGTTTGAGTTTGTCCATTACGAGTAACTTGTTAGTAAAGACTGTTGTAAGAGGCAGTCCTGTTCGAATAATAGTTGTACTGATTGGCCAGCTTTCCGTACATCTGACCGAGCACTTCCAGATAAGGTTTCCCTTCAACAAGGGTCAACCTATAAACCGTGTCATCTACTTTGTAGAAATCCAAGCCGTCCATGGTGATTGTGTCGTAATCATCAGGAAGATCCTCTACCAAGGCACCTGATGGAGGGACAATGACTTCGTACTGGCCGTTGGAGTTAACAATGTAGAAAACTCCGTCTTGATAGTAGTACGGTTGGTTGGCGTAGGCGTAACTCTGAACGAGGCCAAGCCTGTCTGCAAGAGAATAAGCGTTGTTGGCTCTCGTGGAATTAAGGGCAAATGCATTATTCTGTGCAGCGATAGTTGCATTGTTCTGAGCAATGATACGATTCTGCTCTTCAATGATACGGTTGTTGGCATCAATAGCTCGGTACATCCTGTAGGTGTTGTTGTAGTAGGCAAAGCGAACCGAAGCAAAAGCCAAGTCTGAAATTGCCCGGTCAATGCATACTCCGAAAGGAGGACGACAGACAACGAATATGTCACCATAAGGTCTGTAGTAGATTCCATCGTAGATGCAGTACTCTACACCCCAATATGTTACCCTTCTATAGCGCGGAGGAAGACGATGGACCCTATAGCCGTAGTAGTGATGATCATGCGCCCAGAAATGTCCAGGGCGATCATAAGGCATGAAATCACGATCACGTGGCGGGATTCTGTGGACATTCCTGTCATCTCCGATTCTCATAAAATCACTACGGCTTTCGCGCATCACATCACGTCTGCCGTCATAAGATGTCAAGCCTCCTCTTGTGGCATTACCAACTCTTTGAGATTGTTCTCTTCGAGAATCAGATGAAGCTGATCGGGAGGAATTGCTTCTCGTTGAAGAAGAACCAATCTGCCTAGCTACTCTTCCTTCGGAAGAACGGCTTGAAGTTGTTGATTCTCTTCTGCTAGATGACGAACTTCTTACATTAAAAGACTCCCTAGAAGATGATGATGACCTAGCCTCAGCGTTGCTTCTGCGGTTATTATCCTGAGAACTCCTCGAAACACCAGCGCTGCTTCTGCGGTTATTATCCTGAGAACTGCGGGAAGCCTCGGTTCTGCTGCTTCTACGAGTGTCGTCCTGAGAACTTCTCGAAACACCAGCGCTGCTTCTGCGGTTATTGTCTTGAGAGCTGCGAGTAGTAGATCTTGAAGATGAAGCACTTCTGGTAGAAGAAGAACTTCTGGACGATGAACGGGAACTCTGAGAAGATGTCGTGCTGCCACTTCTTGAAGAGGATGACCGCCTTTCTTGAGAATATGAATCTACTGGGAGGGCAAGCATGGCCAACGTAAGAGCCGATGCAAGCGCAATGTTCAGAATGTTCTTCATGATAATTCGGTGTTAAGTGGTTTAATTATAAAGCCAATACTTTCTGGAAAGTTTCTTGAAATCCTCAACATCCTTAGACCAATAGTCAACGATGTCTTGAACTTTCAGACGTTTCCCGAAAGTCGTTCTTACATAATCTGTACCACAAACTTTATCGAACATGTTGTTACGTCCCTTTGAAAGAGCGAACGGATTCTTGTCTGGATAGAGCTCGTTCACAGCCTGCATCACATAGAACTGAGTCAATGTGCAGAAGGCAGCCTCATAGTCAGTGTAGTGGAACTGAACACCATGAATGAGTTTCCCTTGAAGACTTCCGGAGAACGGCTTAAAATGGATGGTTCTGAAAGCCACACCCGGAAGGTTGTAGCTGTCCAGACGTGCCTTCAATGCATCTGCATCAATCCATTCAGCGGCAAAGACCTCGAACGGAAGGGTGTAGCCGATGCCGATGTTAAGATACCCCTGAAACTCTCCTGCAATCCCAGAAGACGGGTAATTCACAGCAGATTGAGGGTAAGGAATATTCGGAGACGGAAGCACCCAAGGCAGATTCGTGTCCTGATAGAGCATATTCCTGTGCCATCCTTCCATCGGAATGACAGAAAGTTTGCATTTTAGCGGTGCCTCATCACCTTTCTCTCCGCAGTTCAGTCCCTCCTCGTTGATCATAATCGCAAGCTCTCCTACCGTAAGTCCGTAGATGTAAGGAATGCGGAACTCACTCACAAAAGAATGAAAACCCGGTTCTACTAGGCAGCCTTCAACTTTGTTTCCTCCCAATGGATTAGGTCTGTCAAGGACCATCACCTCTATGTTGTTCTCAGCACAAGCACGCATCACCAAGCCAAGGGTGCTGATAAATGTGTAGGAGCGACTTCCGATGTCTTGAATGTCATAGACAACGACATCCAGTCCCTCAAGCATTATTTTGCTTGGTTTACGATTGGCTCCGTAAACGGAATAGACTGGGATTCCAGTCTTTGCATCCCTGAAATCCTCGACATGAGAACCAGCGTAAGCATCTCCCCTAACCCCATGCTCAGGAGCGAACAAAGCCTTCAAGTTGACTCCCGGAGCCTCATTGAGGATGTCAATGGTGGAACGAAGATTGCGATCAACACCACTTGGGTTTGTGACCAGCCCCACATTCTTTCCCACAAGTCCCTCAAAACCACGTCCTTCAAGGACTTCGATTCCAGTGCGCACAACTTGCTTTTCAGCTGCGGAAACCATGAACGATGAAACCACCGCTGCGGAAAGGAGAGCAGTGAATATTCTTTTAAATGAGCTCATATATTCATTAATTATCATTAAGTTGATTATTTCTTTCCATATTCTGGGTCAATCTTGCGGTCAGCAAAGAATGTCACCGCTACTGTTGCGATGCAGCAGACAATGACCATCCAGAAGAAGCCTTTGTAGCCAAGCGATTCTTGAAGGAAGCCCGCGAACATGCCCGGAATCATCATGCTCAGTGCCATAAAGCAAGTACAGAACGCATAGTGGGAAGTCTTGAACTCGCCTTCTGAGAAATACATCATGTAGAGCATGTAGGCCGTGAATCCAAAGCCGTAACCGAACTGTTCAATAGCGATGCATGTGCTGATGGTCGCAAAGCTAGTTGGCTGTACCACTGCAAGATAGACGAAAGACAAACAAGGGAGAGTCATGAATGCGGCCATGATCCAAATGGACTTTTTCAAGCCCAATTTAGAAGCGAGAAGACCTCCGAGGATGCCACCGAGCAGCAGGAATATCACGCCTAGAGTTCCGTAAGCAATACCAACCTGTGCTGTCTGCATTCCAAGTCCACCGGCTTCTCTAGCTGCGACAAGGAACGGAGTGCACATCTTGATGAGGAAGGCTTCCGGAAGGCGATAGCATAGCATGAATATGATAGCGAGCCAAACGCCCGGTTTCTTGAAGTAGGTAGTGACAGTTCGTCCGAAACCTTCGAATATTTCTGACACCTTATTACTAGAATCTTCCTGGATATTAGGAACATCAGACTCCGGCTTAGGGATGGCAAAAGTGTGGTAAAGGGTCAGGGCCGTGAGAAGCAAGCCTGAGCCACCGATTGTCAACTGCCAAGCAAGAGGAACATTCCCGGTCTTTGTCTCAAGAATACCGGCAACCGCAACGATCACACCGTTACCGAACACGTTGGCAAGCCTGTAGAATGTGCTTCTTACTCCAACGAACGCTGCTTGACTGCTCTGGCTTTGAGCTAGCATGTAGAATCCGTCAGCAGCGATGTCGTGCGTTGCTGAGGCGAATGCTGCAAAGACAAATAGGATAAGAGTAAACGTGAACAAGCTCATCGGAGTCGTTCCGGCAGCAATAACCTCAGATGAGGGATGAGGCATCGTAAGAGCTTGAATGACAAAGGCTATGGACATGATGATCTGCATCGTGATGATCCACCATCTCTTTGTCTTAATGATGTCCACAAACGGGCTCCAAAGGAACTTTAGAGTCCATGGAAGATAAAGTAAAGAAGTGAACAGAGCCATCTGACCGTTAGGAACACCCATCTTGGCGAACATCAGGACAGAAACATTGTTGACTAGGAAATATGGGATACCCTCCACAAAATAGAGGGTAGGAATCCACATCCAAGGGTTACGCTTAGTAAAGTTAATGTTATTCATTATGTGATTATTGTTTATCTTCTCTCCAATTTACTACCTGGATAGTAGTGGAACAGGATCTGATCATAGGAATAGCCTCTGCTAGCCATCACTGCGGCTCCAATCTGGCACAGGCCAACTCCATGTCCCCAACCGGCACCGTCAAGGATCAATTGGTCACCAATCCACTTCACGTCAAATGCAGAACTCTTCAAATGGGAATCTGACAGCCATCTGCGAATAATCAGCTCCTTTCCGATGACCATGGATTTCTTGTCTCCTATCACCTTTAATCTCTTAAGTCTTCCAGAAGGTCCTCTTTCAATCGGAACCAAGTCTCGAACGGTACCAAAATCAATTCCTGAGCGCCTGTGAATCAGGTCCGATACTTCTGCCCTTGAATATTCAGTCCTCCAGCGATAGAAATCTTTGGTTTCCAAATCGTAGTCATTAAGTACTTGTGACAGAATCTTTTCATCCTTCGTATCACAGAACACATCTCCGCCTTCTTGGCAATCTGGAGTGTCAGGAAGTGCTTGAAGGTACGGATAGTCTTTGTCTTCCCAACACGTACTGAAAAGTTCCATGCGGCCACCGCAACACTTAGAGAAACGAGCATCGCAAATCTCGCCTTCGGATGTAAGTACAAGTCCCCATGTCTGGTCTATGGCCTTGCGCACAGTGTTGCCTACTGCCATGGTAAGTCCTTGGTAGCGTTGGCAGTGATCATCAGCACAGACATCGAATAGGGTATGGTCATCGTGGTCGAACCATTTGATGTACTCCTCTTCGTTGGTCGCTTTGACAGGCTCTGCGACCGATATGGCAGGTTCAGCGACCGGAGCCGGTCCCTGAGCCTGTCGAAGGGACTGGCCTCTACGATGATCAACTTGAGCCATTACCCATGACCTGGAAATCACGGCATGGGCCTTCAGAAACTCTAGACCAGCAGAGGCCTTCATCTCCGAAGAAATCACGCTCAAAAGGTAATCCTCAACTCCAACAATGTTTACAGCTGTAACTTTGTCACCATCAACAATGAATTTCAAGGTGCCAGCAAACTTCTGAGTCACTTTGCGTTCCCAATGGAAATCTACGCCAATGGTCACCCCATAAAGGATGAACGATGGCTCAGCGAACATAGTAGCCTCGGTCTGGGCCTCAAACACTAGCTCGTCATAAAGGGCTCCGTTATACGAAATCTTGCCATCGAGATACTCCACCTCCTGGCGTCCGGCACCATCAGAAATAATCTCAAACTCGATTTTCTGACCAGACATGATGCCGACTTCAAGCCTGCTTTGGGTTCTAGTCAAACGCCAGATGATTTCCTTTTGAGTCTCTTCCGAGGCTGAAACCTCATCCACAACCTGCGACAACAATGCTGAATCCAATTTGTCGAAATCTTCTTTCTCAGGAGCGACATAGACTCCAGCCATGTCAGCGCAACCAGGACTCATCGCCAAATGGTCTTCCGCGGACGAAAAATAATTGTGCGGGCGATGTTTTTCTCTGAATATTACAACGGAACGGTACTCGCCTTCATGACACCAAGCCACTAGATTGAGCCTTGGCTCACTTGAGCCTTCAGGAATGGGTGCGCAATCCAAAAGCCTGTAAAACAACTTGGCCACAGACTTGGCAGTGGCTCCGCTGAGGACGAACACCCCGTGAGCATATTCATTAAGATGGAATAGCTTGGCTTCCTTGACGTTAGCCAAATATTCAAGAGATGGAGCATTGGCTGAGACAAAGAGTTCGTCAACCCTGTTTTGTAGTGGCATCAACCCCTGAGGACATGCTTGAAAATGCATGTGGTCCGGTGCTGAGGCTCCGCTTTCGGGTCCGTTATAAAAGCCGACATATTCATTATTCTCATGGACGAAATCCAGAAGGTCTTGATAACGATGCCAAATCGACTGAGGAGTGTGGTCAAAACTTGAAATCACTAAGTGGGAAGGAAAAATCGGATACGGATTAAGCGTCACGCGATACTTTCTCCCCTTTCGTCCTTCAAACTCGATGTTAGTCTGTTCTTTAGGACGGTTTTCCGGGCACAGAAAGCAAGGCCTTCTGCTGATGGATTCCTTGTCCAATGCTGCCTCAGAGGATATTCTGCGGCAAGGATTGTACTGGACAGTAACAGTGAGTCCGCCCACTTCCAGATGTTTGATTTCGGTTTTCTTGAGATTACGGTAATTCTCCGCAGCCAAAGGCCAGACCGAAAGCTGGTCCTTAATGAATTTGTCAATTTGATTATCCATCAGAGCAATGCCAGTAAAGTGTCCTTGATCGATTTAAACTCCTGTTCAAAATTTGGAGTAAACAGTCCTTTGCCTAAATTCGTTTCTATCTCGCTCATCGTCCAGTAACGGCCTTCTGAGACTTCATCCAAGTCTGGTTTCAGGACAAAATTGCCAACGGCAGCGAAAACATTGACCAGTTCTTTCTCTCGCGCTGACTCCCAAACGTAAGACTTCAGATAAATCGGATTGAACTCACGGAAACCCAATTCCTCTGAAGACTCACGGAAAAGGGCTTCTTCCAAACTTTCCCCATAGTCAACATGGCCTCCCACAGCAGTGTCCCAACGACCAGGAAGAAGGTCTTTTTTCATCGAACGTTTCTGGAGATAAAGGCATCCTTCACGGTTGATTATGTGAAGGTGGACGACAGGGTGCATCAGTTTTGATCCATCATGGACGGATTTTCTGGTTGCTTGGCCAATCACCAAACCATTCTCCTCAACTACAGGGACCATTTCCCCTGTTGGACGAGGACGTGGCCCTGGGTTGTCCGCTGAAGGCAGAGGCAGGATCTCTGGTGTGTCAGACATGTAGATCAAATCGAACATAATCAAGCGATTGCGACAAGGATTAGAAGTTGAGCCACCAAAACCCTCATAAACATTGTCAAAGGATAGACAGTAGCGTAATTAACCGAAGGATAATCCGTTCCGTAGGCTCCCTGAGTAAATGCAAGGACCGCAGGATCGGTGGTTCCTCCTGAAATCAAACCACAAATCTGGTAGAAATTCAGCTTACAAGCGTACCGTGCGATAAGGCCGATGGCACATACTGGAATAAAAGTTATCAATGCACCGTAAAGAATCCACCAATATCCTCCGGAAAGAATTGAGCTCACGAAATTCTGGCCAGCACCCAAACCTACTGCCGCCATGAAGAAGGATATTCCCAACTCCCTAACCATCAAGTTAGCACTTTGGGTCGTGTAGGTAGTAATCTTCCACTTAGGGCCGAAATAGCCAAGAAGGATTGCTATAATAAGTGGTCCTCCAGCCAGTCCAAGCTTTATCGGCTGAGGAATGCCAGGTAGTGCAATCGGAATGGAGCCGAATATAACACCTATCGCAATCCCGCAGAAAATTGGAATCAGGTTAGGACGGTTGAGAGAAGAAGTTTGATTGCCTACAAGGTTGGCCACTTCATTAATTCCAAGTTCCGGGCCGACGACCCTGAGAACATCCCCCATCTGGAGAATCAGATTCGGTCTTGCCACAAGACCAACACCTGCTCTAATCACGCGAGTAACGCTCACTCCATAATTCGCTCTCACATTGAGACTTCTGAGAGTCACACCGGTAAGATTGGTTTTGGTAACGGTGATTTTTCTATTGACCATCTTGCCATCAATCTGCTCCCAATCCTGAAGGTGCATTGGTACTTCTTCGCCAAACGTAATCCTAAGAGAATCTACATTCTTCTGCGAAGTAACTATCAGGAGTTTATCACCTTTCTTAAGAACAGTGTCTGGTCCCGGCACAGACATCACTCCATCTCTAAGGATTCTGGAAATCACTATCGAATTGCCAAGGTCCTTAGTCGCATCTTTAATTGTCATCCCGAATATGGCAGGATTCTCAACCTCGCAATGCATGCGCCTTGCCACATCTTCATTGTTGTCCTCATTGTCTAGGGCATCCTTCTCTTTGCCTAAATCTACTTTGAATACAGCCTTGAAGAACATAATCAGTCCTATAACAAGGAGTACACCCAACGGGTAGGCGACAGCATAGGCAGAAGCAAGACCAGAAGTAGCCGAAGAGATGTCTGAGGCAAGGTAGTTCTCAGCGCGCATCGAATCAGCCATAGTCTGCTGAGCGGCACCGAGCCCAGGAGTGTTGGTGACAGCTCCGGACATCACACCAACCATTGTTTTCAAGTCTTCTCCTGTTATGAAATGGATAGCGACAGTAACAACGACAGCTAGGAGGACCATTGTAACTGCCAGCAAGTTAAGTTGAAATCCTCCCTTCTTGAAAGAATGGAAGAATCCTGGACCGACCTGAAGTCCGATAGAAAACACGAATAGAATCAGTCCAAAGTCTTTCATAAAACTGAGTACGGTGGCATCGACTCGAAGGCCAAAATGACTCAAAAGGATAGCCACGAACAAAATCCACGTTGATCCGATGGAAATACCTTTAATCTTGAATTTACCAAGGTACAATCCAATCGCGATTACTACTGCGAAAACCAAAATGGAATGGGCGATTCCCGCCCCAAGAAACAAATCTCGCATATTTAATTACAAATCTATCTGCGCGCTAAAGCACGGTTTATCTTCAATTCTTCCTTCTATAAAATAAGTCTTGGAATCCTCGCTCTCAACAAAACTTCTGAATATTCTTACCTCCTCTTCCGGTTTTGTTTCTTTTATAAAGTTGATACTGAGACTCTTGACTCTATTATTAGCGACTTCCTTATAGTCTAGACTGTCCATAGCCCAAACTACATAGCGAGCGTTGTTCGTGTGACCAATGACATCTATGTCTGAATATGATGCCTTATGGCAACCGACTTCCTCCATAATGGCTCCTTTGGGAATCACAATCTTCCCGCAAGGAGTCTTTATGGCACTGTCTGGGCATTGAGTGGTTTCCGGAACCATATTCAAGACCTCTTCACTGCGCACCAGTCTTCTTGTCTCAACATTCATCACTATCCAAGAGGATGTACAAAGCACCAATGCCTTTGATTTGTCGGAGAAGTCCGTATCTCCGTGATTTCGGAGTTCAAAGTCACGTAAAAAAAACAATCCGTCAAGGCCCTTGTGCCATGTGTAGAGAGTTGTCTCATCCCTCCACTTTGGCGGATTAGGGAAGTCAATGCGCATTCTTGAAAGCACCCACGCTGTGTGATGCTTTTGGAGATCGTCATAGCCGAAATGAAGTGCTCGTGCAGCCAAATAGGCCATTTCCTGAGCGTGATCCATGAAAGCTGCCGGTTTCAGATGAAACGAGGCATCCGTGTCATAGCAAGGGATTGTGATGTCCTTACTGAAACGATTGTCAATGACGTCAACATTTTCCATAGCCATCAATAATTAATAATTCTCAGTTCCTCAGGGGTATAGAGGAGTGAATCAATAAAATCAGGAGCGATGTGAGCAAGAAGCAGGAATATTCCTAGCGCAAAAGCTGCTAGACAAACAACACATGCCAACACTATCGCCACTGACCTCCTACAGTTTATTTTCTTCGTTCTCGGAACCGCTGTTTCAACTGATACGGCCTCTTCCGAATGCTGAGCGCTTTCCTTTGACATCGGCTCCACAGTGGGTACAGCCTCTTCCGAATGCTGATTCACTGCCTTTGTGATCGGCTCCACAGCCGGTTCAGCGATAGGCTCAGAGATAATTTCATGTAATGCAGCTACACTTTGAGCCACCTCTTCTGAGGTCTCTTCATGAGTCTTAAGCGACACAGGCTCCAGTCCTACACCATAAGGGTAGATGTCCAAATCCTCATCCGCGATAAAGAAGAACGCATTCTCCTTTGTAGCCCGAAGACGTCCCAGACCTGGGAACACAACTATTTTCTTTGTCTGAAGTGTGGTTCTAAGGCCGGTGATAAACTCGGACATAATCTTTGTCGCAGTGGCTAGATCAGTGCCATTAACCTTTGAGTAAAACTCCGACAACAAGGTGTCATTCTCCGCCCATCGCTGCCTGAAAGACAATTTGCGGTACGGAGGATTGATTGTGTAGCCTTTGTCCGAAAAAGTCGAGGGCATCAACTCGGAGACGAACATCCCCAAGCCAGGAAGCGTAACTTCATCATTGTCAAGGATCAAATCCTTGAGCATCTCTGAAAACAAGTCTATGTCCATTTTCCTCCTCCGAGAATTTTACACAAAGGTACACAAAAAAAACTACAAAAAAATTTGCACTAATCAATTTTTGTTGTACCTTTGCACTCCCGAAAGGAACAAACAACTGAAAAGGTTGAAAAACATTCCTCAATAGCTCAGTTGGTTAGAGCACCTGACTGTTAATCAGGGGGTCGTAGGTTCAAGTCCTACTTGAGGAGCCAAAGCGGACAAATCATCAGAAATGACGGTTTGTCCGTTTTTCTTTTCCTCACAACTCATTGATTTCAAAGGATATTGAAAGAAGAGCTCATTTTTGGAAAGAGGTTCAATATCGTCATTTTTCTTGTTCCAGACAAAACCCTCCGGAAAGACAAGATTCTGAATGTGGCGTTTCTGGCCAAGACTTGCCAACTGCCATATAAGGGCTCGCCTCCGCTTGTACTCTGACGTGAGATGGTTGACATTTCGGTGACGGAGAGAATGGACGACATTATTTGACTAAAATGTCGTTCATAAACGCCAAAAGGAGGGGTTCGACGGCACTTAGCGGCAAAATTGTCGTTTTACCTCTCAGCTTTTAGTCTGTTCCCTTACCAGAGGTAGGCGTGATTTGTAAATCATTATTAGTAAATAGTTTAGCCACTAGCCTTTAGTGGTTTAACACTCAAGGCAAAGTGTTAACTTTATGATAATTAATGCGTTTTCTACCACTCGTTGACACAGAACGTGTTACGTTTAGACTTAGAGTGGGTGATACTTTTCCTTATGAAAATGAATCAGACAATGCCTTACCTTGCTTTGGCAACCGAAGATAGCCATGTGGCAGCGTCCGGTAACGGAGCGGGCAAGTCCAAAAGAATCACTATCTTTGTACTTCAATTACCGATGTAACTTGGTGTACAAAAAGCGATAACAGAAACACTAAAAGAACATATTAAAGGATAGAAATCATGGCAGGAAGAAAGGTTTTGTTGGTTGTCGATGTGCAGAGAGACTTCATTAACGGATCTCTAGCCGTACCGGGCGCGGAGACAGTTATTCAGGAAATCAACCGGATCAAGAACAGCTTCGACAACGTGTACTTCACACTCGACTGGCATCCGAAAGATCACTGCTCGTTCAAAGAAAACGGCGGGATGTGGCCAGAACACTGTGTCAACTACACTATGGGTGCCAGCCTCGCTGACAGCCTTTTGGATGGGCTGGACGAAGCAAAAACCAGATTCATTCTAAAAGGACGGAACAAGGACCGGGAAGAATATGGAGCGTTCTCGGAAGCACCTGCCCCAAGTGGTGCAGCCCACTCAGAGACCACATTCTCTGCGAATGACCTATTCAGAGCTGGAGACGATGTGACCGTATGCGGGATTGCAGCGGAGTTCTGCGTTCTGGAGACTCTCAAGAATATCTTTCAGTTAAGCCGCAATACTGAATTCAGAGTCAACGTGTTCCTGAAAGGTACGGTCGGTTTTGACAGCACACCACTGCTGGAATGGATGGCCGCAAATGGAATTAATGAATATTAGAATACTCTGCCACCTTTCGAAAAAAGCAATCAGGATTCTGATAATTAATTTGGGATTTCCGGAAAGATTGGTAAATTTGGAAAAATTTGTCTGCCCGTTAGACAGACAACTGCCGGTCCCATAGCTCAGTTGGTTAGAGCATCTGACTCATAATCAGGGGGTCGTAGGATCATGCCCTACTGGGACCACACAGAGGTGTGGAGCAATTTGCTCCACACCTCTTTTCGATTCAAATTCACCATCAATTCCCTACTGGACAGCCCATTAGAGAAATTTCCTATCGCTAAGTATTCAGCTTTATCTGACTCTGAGCTTCCGACCGAGACGGAGGGTGGTGGTCTCTTTGATGCCGTTGAGGCGGCAGAGAGCCTTGACAGTGGTGTGGTACTTACGGGCTAGGGCTCCAAGGGTATCACCCTGACGGATTGTGTGGTACTGAGCTGCGGCTGCGGCCTTTTTTTCAGCCTCAGCTTTCTTGGCAGCCTCTTCCTTGTCCTTGGCATCGCCCTCAAGAATGTCTATCTCTTCTTGCTCACTCTCTGGGACGTATTTACTACCCGCATTCAAGTACTTCTTCTTTAGGACAAAAAGCCTATGCCGTAAAGTTCCTGAATGGAAATCTATCAGCCACTCAGGATCAAAAGCGTACCCCTTGTACCGCGTCTCAAAATGTAGATGAGGCCCTGTTGAACGACCTGTCGAGCCGCCAAGACCGATAATTGTTCCCGCGTTCACCCACTGGTCATCCTTTACATAAATCTTGGAAAGATGGCCATAAAAGGTCTCTAGTCCATTGTCGTGCCGTAGGACAACAAGATTACCATAGCCTTTGTAGCGCTTCGCCATGCGGACCTTGCCATCAAAAGCAGCATAAACAGGAGTGCCTGTATGCAAAGGCAAATCCACTCCCTGATGACGTCGTCTGTGACGGTAGCCGAACTTTGAATAGACATCATTTTGATGAGGACACTTGTACTCGCTAAGAGTGTCAACTATCCAAAGGGCAATCTCGTCTGGGAGTTCCTCAAGCGAGACATGATAAGGATCAGGATAATCGTGTGTCCAATATTCATTGAATATCTTGTGGTCACGAGCGTAGCCGGGATCCTTGAAATACTTCCATGTGTTGTCCGACAGGAGAAGAATTTTGATGTGAGGATCTGCCGTGTCAATCGTGTCTAGTGCCATCGCCCTATTAGGATCCAACGACTGCACGGACTCTCTAGAAATTCTTGGAACAAGAATCTCGGCCTGCTTCTTCGTCTTTATCGTGGTGTCTTGCGCCAAGACTGGTAAAGAAAAATGAATCATAGTCAGGGCGACCACAATCGCACCGACCCAAAATCTCCTAGAAATCATCGGTTGACCTACAGTTTAGCTCCGAATCTTTCTACAAGAAGATTCTTCGTCTCATTAACTTTTTCCTCAAGGAGCGCGTCCGAAGTTGCCTCGCAGATAAATCTCAGATAAGGCTCAGTGTTGGAAGGACGAATGTTGAACCACCAGTTAGGGAACTCTACCCTGTAGCCATCAAAATCCATTTCAGCAGTAGGCTTCTCTTTAGAGGTAAAATATTCTTTGACAGCATCCATGGCTCCTTTCTTATCCTCAAGGCGGAAATTAATCTCTCCTGAATTCTGGTAGCGTGCAATCTTGCCGATTAGTTCGTGGAGCGTGACGCCTTTCTTCTTCATTGCTGCCACAACCCTCAGAATCAGAATGGAGGCTAGCAATCCGCTGTCCGAGTAGAAGAAATCACGGAAATAATAATGGCCAGCCAACTCGCCTCCCCAGACTCCATCCAGTTCACGCAGTTTCCTCGCAGCGAATGCCCTACCGACCTTCCAAGTGGCCATCTTGCATCCCATTGGAGTAAGATACTCCCCTACAGCCTTTGAACTGCGAATGTCTTGAAGGACTGTGCCAGTCTCGTGTTTCTCATCCACAAAATAATGGCCGAGAACCGCGATCATAAGATCTGGAGAAACAAACTTTCCCTCGTTGTCCACGAACATAACTCGGTCAGCATCACCATCGTAGATCACGCCAACGTCAGCACGAGTCTTCTTCACCAAAGCTTGAAGCGGTTCTACATTCTTAGGAATCAACGGATTCGGCTCGTGATTAGGGAAGTTACCGTCCATTTCTTCAAAGATGTAAGCTGGTTCATCACCAAAAATCTCACGAGCATAAAGGCTTGACATTCCGTTGGAAAGATCGAACGCAATCTTGACATCTGAATAGTCTCCCTTGAACTTCAAAAGGAAGTCAAGGTAATCTTTATGAATATCCTTAAGAATTACCTGCCCTTTCTTCTCCGCAACAGGCGTTGGCCTGCCGCTATCAATCCATTCCTTGATCTGGCCAAGGCCGGAATCCAAGCCGACAGGGAGAGCATTCTCTGTGGAAACTTTCATTCCGTTATATTCCTTAGGATTGTGAGAGGCTGTGATTTGAACAGATGCCTTAAAACCGTAGTTGGCAGTACCAAAATAGACCATCGGGGTCGTACTAAGGCCTATGTCATAGACATCAGCACCGGCATCTGTGATTCCTTTGAGAAGATATTCATGGATCTCCGGAGACGAGAGCCGACAGTCTCGACCAACAAGAACCTTGTCTGTGTCAAGGAGTTCCGGAATAAAATAACCCACCTTATAGGCGGTGTTACGATCGAAGTCAACATTATAGACTCCGCGTATGTCATACGCGTGAAATGCACCCATAGCGTTTTTGATTATTTAATTTTCGTGGCGTACCTTGCAAAAACCTTTCCTTTCGCAATGTTCTGCAGTTTTTTTGAAATGATTTTCTTTCTGATCGGGGCGACATGATCCACAAACATATCCCCGTCCAAATGAGAGATTTCATGCTGGACCATTCGGCATGCGAACTTGTCAAAAGTTTCGGTAACTTTCTCCAAATCACCGTTATAATACTCAACCGTCATGCTCTGAGGCCTGGCGACGTCACAATAAATGCCAGGGATGCTAAGACAGCCTTCTGAATATTCACAATTCTTTTCGCTTTCCCAAGTGATGACAGGATTGATCATCACTCTCTTAAAATCAGCGAGATAGGGATAAACGTCAGCCATTCCAGTTCCATCAACTATCAAAACTCTGACACTTTCTCCAACCTGAGGGGCAGCCAATCCGCAGCCTTCAGCCTTCGCTAGAGTTTCCTCCATGTCGCCAACCAACTTAACGAGCTTTTCCTTCTGTGAAAGATCCGCTGAAATGGCCTTCTGCCGAAGGACTTCCGATCCGTACAAATAAATAGGTAATATCATAAAACTATCTCTTTAATTTCTGTTAGTTCTGTCCAAATAGCTCTGAAGGATGATTGCAGCACTGATCTTGTCAACAGAAGTCTTGTCTCTTCTATCCTTTGCCTTCATCCCACCATCAATCATCGCTCGGTGAGCAAGAACAGAGGTAAAACGTTCATCCTCTAGAGTCACCGGAATCCCAGGAAAGGACTTAGCAAGAGATTTTAGGAATATGTCAACGTCAGCAGCTGCTTCGGACGGGGTGTTGTTCATGTTCATCGGATAACCAACAACAAAGCGGGATATCACTTCTTTTTGAGCATAATTTTTGATATATTCTATTATCTTTGTAGCTGGAACCGTGTCCAGGGCTGAGGCAAAAATCCCCAGTGGGTCGCTGACCGCGACTCCAACGCGCTTACGTCCGTAATCTATGCCGATGATCCTGTCCATAGTAATCCGCAAAGTTAACGAAAAAGGCTTTCAAGTCAAAATCTTATGTCCAAACAGAAAAAAGGCAACACTAGCAATAACCTCAGGCTCACGATAGTGGATGACGACACTCACGACAAACTTTGGTCTAAGAAATTCACAAGAATAGGTGCGCTCGTGACAGTGATCACAATTGTCGTGGTCTCAGTCTGTGCTATCTTCTGCCTCATAGCCTACACTCCTATACGCTCGTTAATTCCGGGGTATCCCGATGCTCGGACCAAACATGATGCAATCCAGAATGCTATTAGGATTGATTCTCTAGAGAATGTAATATTCAAGTGGGAATTGTACTCTGAAAACCTCCGCAGGGTTGTGGATGGTCAAAAGCCTCTGAACATTGACAGTCTTATGAATATCAAAAATAGTGTTCAAAAGAAAGAGACTGATTTAAAGGCTCTTGCCGAAAAAGATTCACTCCTTAGGAAAGAAGTTGCAGACGAAGATCGTTTCGACATAAAGCCAAACTCTTCCAGAACTCTTCCGATTGAGGGCATGCACTTTTTCACGCCATTAAAAGGAGTGGTCTCTCAAGGTTACGACAAGGCTCTCCACCCCTACATCGACATCACTGCCCCTGGAAACTCTGTAGTCATGTCTGTCCTTGATGGGACTGTGATTTCGGCAGGATGGTCAGACACTGACGGCTACACGGTAAGAATCCAGCACGAGGGGGACATCATCTCTGTCTATAAGCACAACCAAAAATTAATGAAAAAGACCGGTGACAAAGTGACTGCCGGCACACCTATAGCGATTCTTGGCGGAACAGGTTCGCTTTCGGATGGAGAACATCTTCATTTCGAATTGTGGCATAAAGGGGAAGCCGTAGATCCTACCAAATACATTAGTTTCTGATGAGAAAAAGAAGAATAGCAATACTTGGCTCAACAGGGTCCATCGGCAAACAGACCTTGGATGTTATCAGGGAGCATAGAGATCTTTTCGAGGTTGAACTACTCACCTGCAACAGCAGTTGGGAGCTCATGGCTAAGCAGGCGATTGAGTTCGATGCCAACAATGCAGTGATCTGCGATGAGACAAAGTACAAAGACCTTTCCGAAGCTCTGGACAGAAGCAACACAAAGGCTTTTGCGGGGATGAAATCTGTCTGTGATCTTGTGACAAGCGATAGGGTGGACATAGTTGTGGCCGCCATGGTTGGATTCAGTGGTTTGGCACCTACAATGTCTGCGATAAGTGCAGGGAAAGTCATTGCGCTCGCCAACAAGGAAACGCTCGTAGCTGCTGGTTCGATTGTGATGGGAATGTCTAAGAAATTCCACGCTCCAATCTTGCCAGTGGACTCAGAGCATTCAGCAATATTCCAATGTCTTTTGGCTGCGCAAGGTAACGCTATCCACAAGATTCACCTCACTGCTTCCGGTGGTCCATTCAGGACGTGGAGCAAAGAGAAGATTAGTGGAGCCACCAAAGACATGGCCCTAAAGCATCCGAATTGGAGCATGGGTGCCAAAATCACAATCGACTCAGCCACGATGATGAACAAAGGGTTCGAGGTAATTGAGGCTAGATGGCTTTTCGACACGCCCGTTGACAAAATCAACGTTATAGTCCATCCGGAATCCATCATCCACTCTATGGTTGAATATGAAGACGGAGCCGTGATTGCCCAATTGGCTAGCCCCGACATGCGAGAACCAATCCAATTTGCAATTAGCTTTCCCAAAAGGCATCCTCTCGGAAATAAAAAACTGGATTTTGCAGAACTCGGAAGTCTCTCATTCTTCAAACCCGACACTGAGAAATTTCCGGCATTAGGGCTCGCCTATAAGGCTATGGAAATAGGCGGGAATATTCCATGCGCACTGAACGCAGCCAACGAAGCGGCAGTGGCGGCTTACCTTAAGGACAAGATTCCGTTCTATGGCATTTCAGATGTAGTTGGAGAATGCATCGAACGCACGCCATTTATTAAGGAGCCTTCTGTCGAGGAAATATTCAAAACAAACGAAGAAACATATTCATTGGCCCAGAGAATGATTGCGGGCATAGAAAAGTAAGGTTGAAGATGGTGATTTTGATGAAGGTACTGCAAGTCATTCTTGCTCTTTCCATTCTTATTTTAATCCACGAACTTGGGCATTTTTCATTTGCCAAGTTGTTCGGCATCCGTGTGGATAAGTTCTTTCTATTTTTTGATGTAGGAGGAGTTAAATTATTCAGCACCAAGGGGAAATGGTTCACAAGGATATTCCCTAAGGCTAAAAGCATGACGACTGAGTACGGCATCGGCTGGCTGCCTCTAGGTGGCTACTGCAAAATCAGTGGCATGATTGACGAGTCTATGGACACCGAAGCTTTGAAAAAAGCTCCTCAGCCGTGGGAATTTCGCACGAAAAAAGCTTGGCAAAGGCTATTAGTGATGGCTGGCGGTGTGCTGTACAATTTCATTTTCGCGATAATTGCCTACATCTGCATCATGGCAATTTGGGGCAGTGCTTACATCAGCAACGAGGGCAGTCAGATCTATACCAACGAACTTGGCACCGAACTAGGGTTCCGCAACGGTGATCACATCATCAAAATGGACGACTATGTTCCGGAAAATTTCGGCATGCTTCAAGCTGATCTAGCAAGAAGGAATGTCAGCAAAGTGACAGTCCTAAGAGACAATGACACAGTCGATCTCTACATTGACCGATCGAAAATCGGAGCGGTTCTCAACACGCCAGGACTGTTCGACCTAGCAGTTCCTTTTGTAGTAGATTCCGTGATGAATGCATCCAGCAATTCAGATGCGGGGCTGCTTCACGATGACAGGATCATTGCGATAGATAGTGTTAAAACTCCGTTTGTTCAGGACTCTAGGGGCTACCTTTCAAAGGTTAAAGGAGGTTCGGTAACAGCGACCATTCTGCGTGGGGCCGACACCCTTATGGTTCCTCTTCAGGTTGACACGGCTGGCAGAATAGGAGTCTTTATGCAGATTCCAGGGATAACGACAAAGGAATATTCATTAGCTAGTGCTATTCCAGCTGGGTTTAAACTGACTTTCAGCACGATAGGTGGATACCTCAGAGATCTCAAACTTGTTGCATCACCTAGTACAGAAGCGTACAAGTCCGTTGGCAGCTTCATCTCCATCGGGCAGGTTTTCCCAGCGACATGGGATTGGTACCGATTTTTGAATATCCTCGCCCTGCTCTCCATCATGCTCGGAGTGATGAATCTTCTGCCGATTCCAGCACTTGACGGAGGGCACATTGTGTTCTGCCTTTACGAGATGATCACTGGACGGAAGCCCAGCGACAAATTCCTTGAGGTGGCTCAGATTATCGGAATGCTTCTTTTGCTGATGTTAATGGTTCTGGCTTTCGGCAATGACATTGCCCGGTTGATTAGGTAGAGGGCGCTTCGACAGGCTCAGCGACCATGACGCATCGCTCGCTGAGCCTTCCGAACGGTCGCTGAGCCCGTCGAAGCGACAAGAAAAACGAGTAAAAGAGTTTTGAAATTACCAACATTATTGATTACCAACATTTTACACTTAGATAACGAGAGTATTTACACAGCTAGAAAATTGACGTTCTTGGAAGTTTGCCGTATCTTTGCATCCAGAAAAACATACTAAGAATGAGAACTATATCAAAAATCATCATTGGTGCAATCACCTTGATTAGTGCAGCATCCTGCGGCAACAACACAAAGACCCTGCTGCCTAATGTGTCCGGCAAGGCTGGTGAAGTCATTATTGTTATAGGCAAGGACAACTGGGAAGGGAATCTGGGCAATGAAATCGGGAGTCTGCTCGCAAGAGACTGTGAGTACCTGCCACAACGCGAGCCGTTATATTCATTGGTTAACCTTTCTCCGGGGGCGTTTTCTGACATGTTTAAAATTCATAGGAACATTGTTATATTCAACATTGATTCGACAGTCACAAAACAAGGTGTTGTTTATAGGACGGATGTTTGGGCCCACCCACAGTGTGTGATTCAAGTCAATGCGGCATGCGCTGATTCTGCAATTGCCGTACTTTCAAGGAACGGAGAGAACATCACAGGTGCTATTGAACAAGCTGAAAGGAATAGGGTCATCGCAAACACCTTACTCTATGAAGAGTCAAAGCTCGGAGATGTCGTGGCAAAAATGATTGGTGGCAGAATCCATTTCCCAATAGGTTACACGCTGAAAAAAGTTACGGATGACTTCATTTGGATTGCGGATGAGAAACAGTACAGTACTCAGGGAGTGTTCGTCTATAAGTACCCTGCTGTTGGCAAAGATCCTTTTTCAGAAGAGAACATCATTGCAAAACGGAATGCTTTTCTTAAAGAATATGTACCTGCTACTGCAGAAAATTCCTACATGACAACAAGCGTGTTCGTGAAGCCAGGCATCAAGTTCATGAAATACCACGACCTTGACTTCGTTGAGACAAGAGGCCTTTGGGAAGTCTATAATGACTACATGGGAGGACCATTCGTTTCACACTCATTCTACAGCAAAGATGGGAAAGACATCATCGTACTAGAAGCATGGGTCTATGCTCCGAAATACGACAAGCGCCAATACATGAGACAAACGGAGTCCCTTTTGTACTCTTTTGAATGGGATAAAGAAGGAAATGTTAGCAAATAGCAGAAATAACGTCTGATTTATTTTGCAAGGTCGAAAATTATCCATATATTTGCATCCCAATTTAGCGGTTAGCCTTTTGGGAAGACCTAGTTTGGTGGGTTCGTATAACGGTTAGTACTCGGGATTTTCATTCCCGCAATAGGAGTTCGATTCTCCTACCCACTACTAATTTTAAAAAATAAAAACGATGGCAAATCACGCATCAGCAAAAAAGGCCAATCGCCAAAGCGAGAGGCGCAGATTGCATAATAAGTATTATGCAAAGACAACGAGGAACGCGATCCGCGCGATTCGTAACACAACAGACAAGAAGGCAGCCGAGGATGGCGCTCCTAAAGTCTATAAGATGATTGATAAACTCGCTAAGATTGGAGTTATCCACAAGAATAAAGCTTCAAATCTCAAAAGCGGTATTGCGGTTTACATCAACAAACTAGCATAAAGAACACAAAAGGCAGTCTCCCAAGGCTGCCTTTTAAGCCAAAGTCCGTAAGGCAATCGGGATGTAGCGCAGTTGGCTAGCGCACTACGTTCGGGACGTAGGGGTCGTCCGTTCGAGTCGGATCATCCCGACAAAGAGTTGGAAATTTCGTTCCAACTCTTTGTCGTATTACCTTCTTCCCACTTTCGTTCCTACCAGTTGTCGTATTCAGTGCTAATTGAGATGGAGAAAGTCATTTTCAAATTTTGGTAACGTGCAAAATTTGCAAATGACTTTCTCCATCTCTTAACAACTTCGAATAAAAAACCGGATTAGTCAGTATTAGGATCAATACCACGATGCCAGAAACGAGACGTAATGTCTGTCAGAGTGAAGGCGTCAGCAGAATGAGTTACTTTATATAGACGCTGATTGGTCGTTTTGGAATTAAGTGGCCCGAAAGCCTCAATGTAAGGCCCGACCTTCACATAATCAAATACCTCAAAAATTCGTTCCTCGACAGAAGTACGCCCTGAGTACAACGCAACCGCAAGACCGAGAGCCTTTGCATGATACGCCAGACGGACAAGCGTATCCGGATCTTTTCCTTCTCCTAGAAAAAGGAAGCAATTCACCCCAAAGTTGTCAGCCACCAAACGGTCAATGACCTCATTTGTCAATTCCACACCTATGTCAGTCTTCAAATAAGGAGAATGACATCCTAAACAATTACCTTGGCAGTTACTAATGTCAACCGCCAAGGTAACTCTATCAGGAATCTCCTCGATGACAACGGAGGTCATCTCAGGAACATATTTGATCATCTTTTAGCGGCCTCCTCCTTAGCCTTGGACACACCATCGTGGTTGTAGAATCTGTGCGCAGCCTCGACCTGACGCATCTCGCTGAACGATGACACACGCTTAAGATAACCAATAACACGGGTAAGATAGTCCAAATTGTGGCTTCCACACTTAGGGCAAACCTCAAGGGTGTCCTTGCTGATGTAGCCACAGTCATTGCAGACGGTGTTGCGGCAGTTGAATGTAAAGTAGTTGGTACCATAGTGCGCAGCCGTCTTGAGTAACTGACGATATTGATCTTTAGACAGGTGCTCAGCGACATTCATGTGAAGAGCCGAACCACCGTCAAGGTGTTTGACATATTCATTCCCATGGAGCTTAAACTTGTCGATCATCGAAAGGGAGTCGTCCTCCGGATTGTAGAAGTACGAACTGTACATGTTGTGCTTCGGTGAGACATAGAATCCGTCCTTCTGATCCCATTTGTAGTTCTTTCCGGAAAGATTCTCTCCTGGGACAAATTCCGTGTTGAACATCGTGTCGGAAGTCTTGTCTTTCTTGTTGGACCTGTTAATCGTCTCTAGGATAACATCTACGAACTCGTTGTACTCTGGGTTAGGGCTGATGGTCAGTCCAAGGAACTCAGCAGCGTCAGTCAAACCATTAACTCCAATTGTGAGATACTGCCTCTTCATGTCGATGAATCCTGCCTGATAGACATCCAGCATGTGAGCCGCGAGGAAGTCCTTAATGATCTCATTGAAAGCCTTTTGGTACTTGTGAACTCTTTCCGTTTCCTCTGTCACGGCCGCTCGAATATATTCATAGAGCTGATTTTTGTCATAGTCAGCTCTTGTCAGCGCTTTGGAGCCATCCACTACAATTCCCTTCTTCTCAAGGAAATAGCGTCTTGTCGCCAGCTGGATGAGCCTGTTGAGATTAATGGTCATCACTGATTTAGAACCGGTTGAGACGGAAGCCGTTCCCATTGAATATTGATGGGTGGTGTGATTGTGCGACTCATCGACCTTGTCCAATTCAGTGATAGAGTTCCTCAAGCGGCAGCAGCTCGCAAGACTGTCTGGACTGTCGGACAGGTAGCAGAAGAAACTGTGCCCCTTAGACCACATCTCAGCCGTGAAGTCAGCATATTCCTTATCTACAAAATCATCTTTGCCATCGGTCAGAAGAGCCATCGTCTCAACAGGGAAAGTCAAGATATAACGATTCCTTTCCTCGTTGAACCAGTTCATGAAATGCTTTTGAAGCCATGAAAGAGTCTCCCACTTAGGCTCGGTTCCGTCAGGGAAGCGAAAATCACCGAAGACGCCACGGAAATAGCTCTCATCGAAATAGCTGATGTTCCAGAACACCGTCTGGTAGCCACGGTTGCCTGCTGGCATATTCATAGAATGAACGACTTGTTGGAAATAATTGTCAATGACCTTGACGAGGGTTCTCTTCTTGGCATTCATTTCCACAATATCCTCAAGATGATCAAGATAGTCATCACCATAGTCCTTGCGAATGAAATAGTCTAGGTACATCAAGAACTCTGGAGTGGCAACCGCTCCCATGAATTGGGAGGAGATTGAATATACCAGATTGATGAACTCTCCGCAGAAAGACTTTAGATCCGTTGGAGCTACAGAAACACCACCAAGCTTAATCAAGCCATCCACAAGGAAAGGGTACATTGTGATTGCGACACAGTAAGGATAGCCTGGCGTTCCGCTCTCATCATGCTTGTAAAGGACATGGCTCTCAAGATCCTTAATGTACTGGCTCGCTAAAGAGCGTCCGTAAAGGGCCTTGATCTTGTCCTTCATGATGTAGCGATTCTGCTTGATGTTGTTCTCCTTGTAGAGTTCCTGGCCAAGGGTCACGATGTTTTTGCGGGTGACATTGGCGTTCGCATCGAACTTTGATCCGGTTGCAGCATTGGAGGCAGCGATGTAGTCACGGATGAAGTCACGCTTTTTACGAAGATCAAGGCCAGCATCGAACTTCTCAATGTACGCCACGGCCACCTTCTTGTTGATTGACATCAGACTTTCTTCGACCTGGCGTCTGATCTCACGACTGGTAATCTTGTCGTAAATGTAGAGATTCTCCGCAATTGAGACGACCACAGCCTCAGGGCATTCCTCCCCTGCCGTCTTGTAAGCCTCACGTATGCCGTTCATCAGTTTGACCTTGTCGTACTCTTCATAGGAGCCGTTGGTCTTGCGTACAGTCACATCCATATTCAGTAATTTTTATTTCTTAAGTATTGAGAAGCAGTTTTGTCGGCTACAAAGTCGGTCCGAACCCTTAACTTGGGAGTCGGACCGACTTTCACAAAGATAGCAGATAATTCGGCCTTATTGGCAAAATAATCGCTAAAGTTATTAACAATTGCGTAACTTTGTTGTTAATTCGCTACGCAACAATTGGTTAGAGGAAGATGTATTTTAGAATTACTAAAATTGACAAAACGTACATAAACCATCCAATCTTCTTGGCCCTACCTGTGCAAATGTTAAGGATGACATAAGAAACAAGGCCAAGGAGAATACCATTGGAGATTGAATATGTCATCGGCATAAGAATCATCGTCAGGAATGCAGGGATGGATTCAGAGAAATCATCTAGTGGAATGTCTTTGATTGGACTGAGCATAAAGAGTCCCACGAAGACTAGAACAGGGCAAACAGCTGAGCCAGGGATAGCGGTGAACACTGGGGCGAAGAAGAGAGCCAAACCAAAGCAAGCAGCAACGGCAAATGCTGTAAGACCTGAACGGCCACCTTGTGCAACTCCGGAAGCACTTTCAACATAAGTAGTAACAGTGCTAGTTCCGAGGCACGCACCGGCAACTGTTCCGATAGCGTCAGCCATGAAGGCCTGATTCATACGAACAGGCTTGCCGTCCTTGTCGGTCATGTTGGCCTTTGTGGTAACACCGACTAGCGTTCCAATCGTGTCGAACATGTCCACAAACAGGAATGTGAACACAACAACGAGCATGTCTAGGCTAAAAATCTGTGACATGTCGGTGTCGAACTGGCAGAAAATAGGTGCCATGGACGGAGGAGTGTCAACAAATCCTTGGAACTGGGTGATACCCATAGGAATGCCAATGACAGCGGTCGCGATGATGCCAATCAGAAGGGCTCCAGGAACATTGAATATCACGAGAGCACCGGTGATAACGAGTCCGATGACAGAAAGAAGTCCGGCACCGCTGGTGATGTCACCGAGATTCACGAGGGTAGCAGGATCATCAACCACGATTCCACCGCTCTTCAATCCGATGAGGGCAATGAACAGGCCGATACCAGCTCCAATCGCCTTTCTCAGTGACAGAGGCAGGGCGTTCACGATTGCCTCGCGAACACTCGTCAGTGTTAGAATTATGAATATTATACCTTCAATAAGGACAGCGGTCAGTGCGAATTGCCATGTGTAGCCCATTCCAAGGCAGACAGTGTAGCAAAAGAACGCGTTCAAACCCATACCTGGAGCAAGAGCGAACGGTAGTTTGGCATAAAATGCCATCACGAGTGTCGCGAGGATGGAAGCCACTGCCGTGGTGGTGAAAAGGGCGTTTTTGTCCATTCCGCAGTCAGCCAGTATCGAAGGGTTGACAGCGAGGATGTAGGACATAGCAAGGAAGGTTGTGATACCAGCGACGATCTCGGTGGATACCTTCATCTTGGACGGATCGAATCCGAACAGTTTGGTCAACCAGCTCTTAGGCTCGGCTGCCTGTGATTTTGTTTCTGCCATTGTCTTTGATTGTTAAGTGTCGTTGAATGCTAGAAAACCCACTTGGTACCAAGGCAAGGACGTACGAAGAAACCCTTTCCTGTTCCAAAATTATAAGAGAGCTCAATCTCTGTGCCGACATTGAGGTTGTCAACTCCGAAGTGCTGGCCGATGTTGTACCAGAGCTGAGGCTCTGAGAGGAACACGAAATGAGCGGTCTCTACTTTTGTCCAATCACGGTAGCCTTTTGACTTGTCGCTTACGTAAGGGCAAACGCTGTGATCTTCCCACCAGAAATCAGCGAAACCAGAGAAGCGGAGGCCTTTCACACCGAACAAATCCTGCATGCCCCAGACAGCAGTGAACTGGAGTGGGACTTCGCTCTTCATCTTGCTGCCGTCAAGGTTCTTACCATCATTGTAGTTGATTGTCTTGTAGAGAGCCTTGAGGTTCAAGGTGTTCTTAAAATCATTACTGTGAAGGAACCAGTCAACTCCGAAAAGGAAAGCATTGTTGATGGTGTAGCCATTGTAAGCACCACCGTTGTACTCAACATGGAAGCTGAATGGAGCGAGTTTTGTGTTCTGCCAGAAATTCAAGCAGCGAGCAATCTCGAAATAGGTCCCGCTTGGCGCATAGACCTTGTCGTTGTCGTTCTTCGAGTTGTAGTCGTAGTCCACGAAGAAGAAAGTGTTACCCCACTTGTCTCCGTAGAAACCCTCAAGGGTGGTAGTCACATGACCGCGGTCACTACCGAAATCGTAGAAAGTCTGGAAGTTGGTCTGAGCCTTTGCTCCTAGAGTAAAGGCAAGCGCTGCGACAGCAACGGTGATGATAGATTTGTTTGACATAAATATTAAGGAATTTGACTTGTTCCTTGATGATTTTTAAAGTACAAAATTAGTTGAAATGTCGGATAAAGTCTATACCTTTGCCAAAGTATAATCAACAAAGTTATCAACAGCCATGTTTGAAGAGACACTGAAATTCTATCAGAATTTTCCCAAGGAAGGGATCAATTTCGTTGACATAATGCCGTTCATGCAGGACAAGGAGGTCTTTACCAAGTTGATAGGTGAAATCGGGAAGCACGTGACGGCTCCGACCGTGGCGGCTCCTGAAGCCCGTGCGTTTCTGTTTTGCGCCCCACTCCTAACTTCCAACTGCGGTGTGACGAATGTCGTTCCGTTCCGCAAGAAAGGCAAATTGCCTCATTCAGGTGACGACCTGCAGAGCATCGAGATCATGAAGGAATATGGTCCAGACAACCTCTACTTCCGCAAATCTGACATAGCGGCGGGTAAGGCAGAAGATGGAATATTCAATGTCGCCATCATAGATGATGTCCTTGCGACAGGAGGCACTGCCGAAGGAATCGCGAAGGCGCTTGACGCTCTTAAGATTAACGTTGATGGCAAAGAGTATGGCGTGAAAGTCTCAGAGTTCATATTCCTCGCCGAGCTTGACGGGCTCTATGGACGTAACCGACTTGAGAAGATTGCACCAGTATATTCAATCGCACACATCAAATAGTTTAAAAACCTTTCGCGATATTATCAGCGATGGACTGGATGAGACGCTCACGGGCTTCTATGCTGGCCCAGGCGATGTGTGGAGTCAGGCTGAGACGTTCGGGGTGTCTGGTGTGAAGAAGCGGGTGATCAGCAGGAATCGGTTCGATAGAATAGACATCCAAGCCTGCTCCACCGATGACACCCTCATCTATGACTTTGGCTAGTGCATCCTCCACAACGATTCCTCCACGCCCCATATTCACGATGATGGCTTGCGGTTTCATCATCCTTAGCTCCCTCTCTCCGACAAGACCAGCAGTGCGCTCATTATAAGGAGCATGAACGGAAATCACATCCGACTCTCGCATAAGGCTTTCAAGAGGTACGGAAGGATAATCTGTGTTGTGGCTCGTGCCGGAAGTAGAATAGTAGATGACCCTCATACCGAAAGCAGTTCCAATCTTCGCCACCTTGGTACCTATGGCCCCCAAACCTATGACGCCCAATGTCTTGCCGGCCATTTCAATAAATGGTCTAGAATAATCAGTGAACAACCCGCTGCGGGAATACGCCCCAGACTTGACGACATCGTCGAAATAGGCTCCATTGCCCAGAAGGTTAAGAATATGCATGAATGTTTCCTGCACAACAGAGTCTGTGGAATAGCCCGCAACATTCCGGACCAAAACCCCATGCCGCGAACAAGAATCGACATCAATGTTGTTTATTCCTGTACCAGCCTCACACACTAGTCGAAGTTTTGGCGCAGCTTCCAACAGCTGGTCATTCACCTTTATCTTATTAACAATCAAGACTTCACAATCCCCCACCCGCTGAATGGACTCTTCAGGTGTTGAATTCGGCCACGCAGTCAGCTCGCCTTGCCTTTCAATCGGTGCCAACGATGACGTTCCCATCGTTCCAGCATCCAAGAACACAATCTTCATCTCTCGAATTTTTCCGCTAATATAGTGTATTTTCGCGAATCTATAATATGTCCATGAAAGCCCTCCTTCCCCGGACAAATCAACCCTATCATGAACTTTGTCCGTGGGAAACCGCAGTTGCCCGGACAAACTGATTGGGACAAGGATTGAAAATCGAACGAGGGCAACCTGAAGGTCGTCCTCGTTCTCGTGCGCGGGATGAGAGTCGAACTCACACGTCGCAATTGACACTAGCTCCTGAAACTAGCGCGTCTACCATTTCGCCACCCGCGCTTGAAGTGGATTGCAAAGATACGTATAATTTACGAATATGCAAACAAATTCAAGTTCGGGTGCCTAAGAAAACTATTTCTTGTACTTGTCGAACACCTTGTTGATCAATGCGGACTTTCCTGAAGTTGTCGTGATCAGAGCATCGCGGAACGTCTTTGTGTCAATCGTGTAAGGGCTCAATGCCGCACAGATGTCAGACCTGCGTACCCCACCTGCCTCCAGTTCTTTGAGGATTTGAGGTTTAAACCAATAATTATGACCATCGCTTGAATTTCCTCCATAGCGCTCCTTGTAAATTGCGTTCTCAATGTAGTAGGCCCACATCTCTCCAACCTCGCAGTAACCAGCGTAATTGCCGCTTCCCGTACCGTAGCACTCTCCGGTACCGATGAAAGAAGTAAGAATGTAGGTGGCGTAGTACTTCCAATAACCTGTACCGGCCTTTGCGAAATGGGTGGCATGCGCCATCTCATGAATTGTACTCATGTAAAGCTCAGCGTAGTTTCCGTTTTTTCCTTTTGAGCCAATGGTGATGTCTGGTGAGAAAATTCTGACAATGGAAGCATACACGCCCAAGTACTTACTGACTAACTTATTATCCAAGAACGCGCCATGATGAATCATCAATGTACTTGATGGTTTAAGGATGTCCAAAATCCAAAATCGGATATTATTAGCAGGCTTCGTCACACCGGTCTTTTCACATTTCATGTAATAGTCATAAGCAGCATTGTTGACCACACATCTGCGGAATAGAGTAGCGTCAGACTTGCTGTCTATCTTCACATTGACTCCGTCATTGGAGCCCTTGCCGATGGACGATGTGGATGCTTGTACCAGAATTTTGTTCAAGCCGATGGTGAAACCAATCTTATTCTTGAAGCGGATTTTGTAATGAGGTCTGGCCGAGAACTTCATTGAGAACTGATACTTTCCATCCTTATCTGTGTAGGTGGATGAGATTCTGACGAAAACATTAGCCAACACTTTCACACATGACACACCGACAGTCTTTCGGAGTTTGTCATCGACAATCGTGATGCGCCCAGACGGTTTAACGCGCCCTCTTGTCTGAGGTTCCAGCATGTCCGAGTTACCTGTGATCTCGAACGCTTTCCTCTCCACGGAATCCCAATCCACATCCTCAAAGCCTTTAGTCACAACGTTTTCATCTGGGATAAAACACTCATCCATAATCTCATAGGCAATGCCACTTGGGAACACAAAGTCCGAGGGGACTACAGCATACTGCCAAGTGATTTCTCCTTGAGGGACAGACGGATCGTGGTAGTAGTCGCCAGTCTTTAGAATCTCACGGTCCAAAGGATAGTCAAACAGATCCAAACCAAGATCAGAAAGCATAGCCAAATCATCTGCATCTTCTGGCAGAAAACGAACGTAAAGATCTGAAACTGGGACATCTACTAATGCTCTCGTCGGGAACAAAGCAGTCATTGCCTTCCTTACATTGGCCACTGAGTATGGGTTCTCCAGTTTCCGGCCAAGTTCAATCTTCTCATGAGAAACTATCTCTGATTTTTCCTTTGTGCTGACAGGATCAATCTCCACCGGAGATCCACCCTCTTTACTGCAGGACACCAGCACCAGAGCCGGCAGCATCATTTTAAAGAACCATTTCATCGTTTAGTTGGTTTTAGTTACAGTGCAAAGGTATGGGCATCTAGCCGTGGATTGAAATATTCAACGGATAAGTGTGGAATCGGCCATCTCTTTGCTATTTGGTGATGATTTCCTTATCTTTGTTCGCAAAAAAAGAGACAAAACATGAGCATTTTTCCCGTAACAGCCATCCGTACGGCTTCTATTGTATTGATTTCATGTGCGTTCTGCATATCATCACAAGCACAGTCGTACAATAATCTAATTGAAGAGAACCCTGAAAGGGCTGGAGGTGTCTATCACTACTACGAGTACACTCCACAAGAGATCACCAAGGCGCCAAAGGGTTACAAGCCATTCTACATAAGCCACTACGGAAGACACGGTTCTCGCTACCACACAGGAGCAGGGCTATTCAAAAAAGCTGTTGAGAGCCTTTCGGCTGCTGAAAAAGCGAATCTCTTGACTGACGAAGGAATATTACTGAAAGCAAGAATTGACACCCTAAATTCTGAGCATCAAGGGATGTTCGGAATGTTAACGGAGAGAGGAGCAGCGGAGCATCGTGGGATTGCTGGAAGAATGTATAAAAACTATCCTGAGGTATTTAATGGTAAACGCCACGAGGTAGAGTGCGTTTCCAGTTACTGGCCTAGGTGCCTTGTGAGCATGGCAAATTTCACAGCAGTCTTGCAAGAGAATAGGGGGGACTTGAGATTCCACTACCTTACCGGCCCAAAGTATCTAGACTACATCAGCATGGATTTGGACACGAAGGAGGTAATGAAAGGCTCAAATGTGCTCAGACGCCACTTGCTAGACAGTCTTGTCTCCTATGAGAGGTTCTTCGATGCCATCTTTACAGACTCTGCCAAAGCCCTAAGTCTCATTGACAAGCCCAAAGAGTTCATGGATGATGTTTTCCTCGCTGGAGGAATCAGTCCAAACACTTTGAGCCATCCTGACATATTCAGTCATTTCACGACTGACGAGCTCATCGGTCTTTGGATTTCAAGGAATGACAAATTCTATTATAGTTTTGGCATTTCTGCTGAAGAGGGTGAATATGTGTCCGCAATAGCAAAGCCTCTCATTGAGGACATTATCACTAAGGCTGATGAAGCCCTCAAGGCGGGCAGTGAAAGGGCTGCCGATCTTAGGTTCGGCCATGATGTCGGGCTCCTTCCTCTTGTCGGAACTATCGGAATCGAGGGGATGGAAAAGCGCTGGAAGTCCGCTGACGTCCATAACCATTGGTTTGATTTTCAAATGATTCCAATGGCATCCAATCTTCAGATGATCTTTTACAAGAACAAGAAAGGAGACGTGCTCGTCAAACTTGTCTATAATGACAAAGAGACTACAATCCCTGCCGTCAAAGCCTACAATGGTCCATTCTACAAATGGAGCGACCTTCGCGACTATCTCCAAAAGACTTCCGCTGCCATCTCTGACGAACACATCGTCAAAGACAACAGCGGAAAAGAACGCACCGGTGTTTCCGGGTTATAATCTAGAAATAGACTACTGTTTTCTGCTCTATTGATGACATCAGAGAGTTGGCGAGACGGCTCACTCCAAAACGGAACAAATCCTTATTAATCCATTCGTTGCCAAGAATCGACTTTGCAATGGAATGGTAGCATACTGCATCTTTGGAAGTGGAGATTCCACCTGCCGCTTTGAAGCCAACTCTACGGCCTGTCTTCTCATAAAATGCCTTAATGCACTCACACATGACATAGGCAGCCATAGGAGTGGCGTTCACACTGACCTTACCGGTAGAAGTCTTGATAAAGTCCGCGCCCTCTTCCATAGCCAGAAATGATGCATTCGCAATGTTTTCCGGAGTAATCAACAGCCCCGTCTCAAGGATGACTTTGAGAGTCACCTTACGGCCTAGTTTAGAAGCGGCTTTGTCTATCGACTCACGAATGGTCCTGATTTCCTTACGAGTGGATGCCTCATCTCCAACCATGAAAGCATTCAATGCAAGCACAATGTCAATCTCATCGGCACCTGCCTCAACAGCCATCTCACACTCCTTGACTTTAACTTCAAGAAAACTCTGAGAAGTTGGGAAGCAACCAGCGACAGAGGTAACATGGACAGATGAAGAAACTAGATTCTCCCTCACTAAAGAAGCGAAATTAGGGAAAACACAAATCGAAGCTGGAAGTGGATATTCAGGATAGTCTTTCATAAAAGAATTGACCTTCCCGACCAACTTCTTGACAGACTCCGGAGTGTCGTCCGAATGGAGAGTGGTCAAGTCCATCAACGCCATGCAGTTTTTAAGGACTTCCGGGGAAGTAACATTGTCAAGATTGGCCGCTATAGCGTCCAATCTTTTATTAATACGCTCCTTATCAGGGGAATAGCCATAACTAGCAAACAAAGATTCCATATCGTATAACATTAAAATATTATTATCCTCGTACTTGTATGACAAAACCTTCTTCTCGCAAAGGTTTGACTAATTCGTTCATGCATGCCTCTGAAAATTTCTCCAGATTAGCTGCTGGTGCTACCCTATCCAAGGTATAGACCATAATCTCCCGCGGTCTCAATCTTCGGACAATATTCATCCAGCCATCTAGAACTTCGGGTGAGGACGAGTCGAAATCAGGAGATTTCAAAAACATCGTCTGCAACACAAAGTTCCCTTCAAATTTCATAAGATACTGCACAATGTCCTCAACATGATACTCCCCTTGCGGCTGATTGATTATTGCCGCCAAAGCATCAGTAGGGGCGTCAATCTTCAGAATAGGGTTGTCAACTTTGGTCAATGCCTCGAAAACATCCGTACGGTATGTTCTTGTTGCATTAGATAGAACAGAAACCTTGGCATTCGGAAAATATCTGTTTCTAAGTTCCAATGTGATGTCAATAATATTGGCGAAATCCGGATTCAAGGTAGGTTCTCCATCTCCGGAGAAAGTGATCGAATCAATCTGGATCCCCAAAGCTGCACATTCTTTCAGTTTAGCATCAAGTGCAACACGGAGTTCATCGGCAGAAGGAAGACGTCTGTCTCCTTTCCCGTCTTTGTTCCAACCGCATTCACAATAAATGCAATCGAAATTGCACAATTTGCCTCTAGTCGGCAAAAGGTTGATTCCCAAAGAAGAGCCTAACCTTCTGGAGTGAATAGGACCGAACACCAACTCTTCTCTCATCATAGCTAAACTATTCTATGCGATGAACTTCTCTGGGTCAGACGGCAGTCTTCACTGACATTATCAATAAGGACCAAACCAGGCCTCATCCCAAGCCTAATAGAACCATATTCCTTCTCTTTAGAAAGGAACTCCGCACCGTTGCTGCATGCCCACTTCAAAAGTTCAGGCATTTCCACTTCTGGGAAATTACTTTGAAGGCAAAACAGTTCCTTGACCATGTCAAGATCGTCATTGCTGGAAAGAGAATCCGTACCGACAGTGATCTTCAAACCATTGCGACGCATCAAAGAGATGGGTGGCAGCACATTCTGAATGAATATGTTCGACAACGGACACAAAGCAATAAACGGATGAGTCATCACCTGCTTGACTGCATCTATACCCTCTTGGTCGAGACAAACTTCATGGACAAGAAGAATATGCTCGTTGAAAGGAGCTGGATGAACCTTCTTCAACCTGTCGATAAAATACAGCAGAGATGATTTGCCCGTAACAGGCGGAACACTCATTCCCGCGGCTTTCCGGTTTTCCCACATAGCTCCTCGCCCGTACTTAAGCATGTCTTCCTCTTCCTCAGTCTCCTCGGAATGATAAGAAAGATAGCCAGACTTCAAAGCGTCAGCTGAAGCAGCACTTACCAACTCAGGGCTCATCGTATAGCAAGAATGAGGAGTTGGTGCAGCATCTAGTCCATAACTCTCAGCTTCTTTCTTAAGCCTTCGTACAGAAGACATCACGGAATCACAATCCTTTGGCTCAGTCCCAAAAACTTCCAAAAATGTTCTTGTGTAAATAGGAGAAGCTTTTTTTATCGCAAAAGTGTCTGAACAGTTGCTGATGTCAGCCATGGCTGACACTCCCCTATTCCACATCACATCGCTCCAATGTTGGATGTCACGAAGCTTCTCGTCCAAGCTTTTGTTGTCCCTCATGGCATTGATTTGGTCGATAAAACCTGCCATGCCTGTACCCTTGCGGAAAGACTTCCAAAGGTACGATAGTTCAAGGTGGCAGTGGGTGTTCACGAAGCCAGGGGCTATGCACCCCTTCACAAAATTATTCTCAACTTTAGGATCTGGGCAGACGCCTAATGAAGTAATGGTTCCATCTTCAGAATATTCAACGAAACCATCCTTGATAGGGGCACCATCTAAAGTAAAAACATATTCAGCAGCTATTCTGTTCATTCAACAACCAAATCTTCTTGTAATTTTATCAAATTTAATTTGCGGAACGGCTCTTTTTGGACACGGTTGGGAGTCGTGTCCCTTACGGTCAACGCTGGGCCTTGAACAACAGTGTCCTCGATTACTGGAACGGGGACATAAACACCCAATGTGTCCTTCTCAAAATGAATAGTGTCAATCCTAAAGTCTGTGTCAAATGCATCCAAGAATGAATTGAAAACCCTTGTTGCTGAGTTCTTTCTGGCATTATACACAGAATCAGCTAGATGGCGCAATTTATCTTCTTGGGAAATCTTAGCATTGAGATTCCACAGTTCTTTTCTAAGATCTTTCTCGACACGAGCGACCATCTCCGCATAACGTTTAGGGTCATTAAGATAACGATCTACGCTTTTCTGATAGTCTTTGAGAGTGTAACCGTAACGCTCAAAAATTGGCTCATAGAACCAAGTTGTGTCAGCCATGTTCCTCTTGTCCGGATTCTTGGCCAACCACTGATCTGCGAGAAGCATCTCCCGATAGATCCTCTCCATCTTTCGAACAGGGATAACGCGAGCACTACGGCCACACGACAAAAGCAGTGAAGCCATAATCACCAACAGAAGAACTATCTTGAGAGCCTTTTTCATGTTTATTATCTTAATGTAGCACCGTACTCATTCTGGAAAGTAGAGAGCAGTTTCTTCATTATCCTCTCGACATCTTCATCGGTCAATGTTTTCTCAAGATCCTGAAGGACAAAGCCTAAAGCATACTGCTTCTTCCCGGCCGGAATCTTGTCACCACGATAGACATCAAACAATGTTACCTGCTTAAGGAGTTTCTTTCCAGCTTTGAATGAACTCTTGTAAAGATCAGCATAGCTGACACTCTCATCAAGAAGGAGAGCAAGATCCCTCCTGACCTCAGGGAACTTAGGCATCTCTTTGAAAGCCACCTTGTCCCTTTTCACAAGCTGGAAGAGGGTGTTCCAGTTAATCTCAGCTGCGAACACTGGCTGACGGATGCCGAACTTTTTGGCGATAGCTGGAGAGACAGTGCCGAGGACAGCGAGCGGAAGGTGCTGACCAGGAAGGGCGTAGGCGACACCTTCACTGAATATGTCAGCAGGAGCCGCAGTAGCTTCCATCTGGAAAAGATTGGCACCAAAACGTCTCAAAAGCAAATCCACATAACCTTTCAGTTCGAAGAAGCTGCTCTTTCCCGGCTGGCTGTTCCATGACTTCTCCGGAGTTCCGGTCACGAACATAGAGAACGCTGGATGCTCCTCGTAGGAAGCCAAAGTCTTGCCGTCCATTTCAGGATTACGGCTATAGACAGAACCATATTCAAAGAGCTTCATCGAGGAAATCTGGCGGTTCAGATTGTAAGCAACAACCTCAAGACCACTGAATATGAGGGTTTGTCTCATCACATTCAGATCGGAACTCAAAGGGTTGACGATCGTAACGCTCTTTTCCTCCGGATAAGTTGTCAGTCCCTTATAGTAGGCGCCCTTGGTGAGGGAGTTGTTCATTATCTCGACAAATCCGTTGGCTGCCAAGAAGTTGGAAATTCCGTTACGAATAGCCTCCGGTTCTGGTGAAGGAGTGGCATTGACAGACATCTTCATGTGCTGAGGCAGGTCGATGTTGTTGTAGCCATAGATTCGCAGAATCTCCTCTACAACATCACATTCTCTTGTGACATCGATCATGTAGGATGGTGCAGCAACCTTGGCTCCCCCTTCACGCTTCTCGATAAACTCGTAGGTGAGAGCGGAGAGGATCTTCTCAATCGTGTCATGACCAATCTTCTTGCCTATGAATTTCTCAATGCGGTCATAGTCAAGGTCGATAACCTTTTTCTCGATTTTGGCCGGGTAAAATTCCTCGATTCCACCAACAATTTCTCCACCGGCAACTTCTTGAATCAGAAGAGCGGCACGCTTGGCAGCATATTCATTGATTCCTGGATCGGCACCTCTTTCATAACGGAACGAGGCATCTGTCTGGAGAGTGTGTCTCTTGGATGTCTTGCGAATCGAGCCTGGATCGAAATAAGCACTCTCTACGAAGACATTCACAGTGTCTGCCTTCACACCGGAATTAATTCCTCCGAACACTCCAGCGATGCACATCGGACCGTCTGCGTTGGCGATAACGATGTCATCTGCTGAAAGTTTCCTTTCGACTTCGTCAAGTGTGACAATCTTTTCTCCCTCGGAGGCTCTCCTAACAATGACCTTTCCACCTATGATTTTGTCAGCATCAAATGTGTGGAGTGGTTGGCCGAGTTCAAAGAGAACAAAATTGGAGACATCTACCACATTGTCAATTGGTCTAAGGCCGATTGACATCAATTTCTTCTGAAGCCATTCCGGTGAAGGGCCAACCTTTACCCCCTTAATTGTGATTCCACAATAGCGCGGAGCAGCAGTCGCATCTTGGACCTCTACAGGGATACCCTTTCCCACACCCGGTTTCCAAGCATCTACCGAAGGGTACTTGAATGAGCAAGGAATATTATTGAGTGTCATCCATGCATAGAGGTCGCGAGCCACACCGATATGTGAGGCAGCGTCCACCCTGTTGGCTGTAATCTCATACTCAATGACGGCTTCAGTCTTGAGATGAAGATAGTCCTTGGCTGGAGTTCCTACAGGAGCATCTGCTGGAAGGACCTTGATGCCTGCATGATCGTTGCCGATTCCGAGCTCATCCTCAGCGCAGATCATTCCGAACGACTCCACTCCACGAATTTTGGACTTCTTTATCTTGAAATCGCCCGGCAACACAGCACCGATTCTTGCAAACAGCACTTTCTGGCCGGCAGCCACGTTCGGAGCTCCGCAAACAACGGTAAGAGGTTCTCCCGTGCCATCGTTCACCTTTGTGACATGAAGATGATCCGAATCAGGGTGAGCTTCACACTCAAGAACCTCAGCGACAACGACTCCAGCGAGTCCACCAGGGATTTCTTCCTGTTCCTCGACACCGTCAACCTCAATTCCTATAGCTGTCATAGCTTCCGCAATCTGCTGCGGAGTCAAGTCGGATTCAAGATAATCCTTAAGCCAATTGTAAGAAACTTTCATATTATATGATTTTATTTTTCAATATCTTCCTTAGAAAACAATGAACTAACGAACTCTTTCTTGTCGAAGACTTTAAGGTCATCGATACCTTCACCGATGCCTATAAACTTGACAGGGACTTTCAACTGATCAACAATTCCGATGACAACTCCACCTTTCGCGGTTCCGTCAAGTTTGGTAATGGCCAAGGAGGTGATGTCCGTTGCACGGGAAAATTCCTTAGCTTGTTGATAAGCATTTTGTCCAGTTGAGGCATCCAGCACGAGAAGCACTTCATGAGGTGCATCAGGGATGACTTTACGCATTACGTTACGGATTTTTGTCAACTCATTCATGAGGTCAATCCGGTTGTGGAGCCGTCCCGCAGTGTCGATAAGGACAACATCAGCACCTTTTGCTACAGCCGAGTTCACCGTGTCGAAAGCCACAGAAGCTGGATCTGAGCCCATTCCCTGCTTGACGATTTCCACACCGGCTCGGTCTGCCCAGATCTGAAGTTGGTCAACGGCAGCAGCTCGAAATGTGTCAGCAGCTCCAATCATCACCTTCTTGCCCATGGCCTTATAACGAGCAGCAAGCTTGCCTATGGTTGTGGTCTTACCTACTCCGTTCACCCCAACAACCATAACCACAAGCGGCTTTTTAGTTAGATCAAACGGCTCCTTCGGAGACTCCTCACCATCGACATTCATCAGAACACCAATCTCGTCTCGGAGCATGCCTACAAGTTCATCAAAAGACATGTACTTGTCCTTGCTAACTCTTTCCTCAAGACTATCTACAACTTTCAGTGTGGTGTCCACGCCCATGTCCGAGGCCACGAGAGCTTCCTCAATGGCATCAAGGACGCTGTCGTCAACCTTGGATTTGCCGATTATAGACCGCGAAAGCCTCTGGAAGAAGCCCTCTTTCGTCTTCTTGACTCCTCTGTCAAACAATCCCATAACGTTATCATTTGTAAACTTACAAAATTAATAAAAACCGAGCGCAATGTGAAATTTATTTCAACACAAAGAGCGCAGGCGGTAAATTCCGTCTGCGCTCTTAATATCATAATCACGGAAAATTACTTTTTGTCCGCGAAGAAATCCTTTGTCTTCTCAGCCTCAACTAGAAGTTCAGTGAAGATGTAAGCTCCGGTCTTTGGTGACTTGTCCATACGGATGCACTTCACCATGCTCTTTGCGCCAGCTTTGGCGGCGAATGTAGCGACTGCTTTCTTTGCCATAGTCTATATCTCCAAAATTACTTGATTTCACGATGAACTGTCACCTTGTGGAGGTAAGGATTGTACTTCTTGCGCTCCAAACGCTCAGGTGTGTTCTTTTTGTTCTTGGTTGTGATGTACCTTGAGATACCTGGAACACCGCTTGCTTTCTGCTCAGTGCATTCGAGGATGACCTGCACCCTGTTTCCTTTTGCTTTCTTTGCCATAACTCAATAGATTTTAAACAAGGCCGACATATCCTTTAGCCTGTGCCTCTCTGAGAGCAGCGTCAAGGCCTTTCTTCTCGATGGTTCTCATTCCTTTGCAGGAAACCTTCAATGTGATGAATCTCTGCTCAGCCTCAGACCAGAACTTCTTGGTCTTGAGGTTGAGGGCGAACTCGCGCTTAGTGCGAAGCTTTGAGTGAGCGACATTGTTGCCGATCATTCTCTTTCGTCCTGTGATTTGACAAACTTTTGCCATGATATTTTACTTTTTTATTGATTCAAAATTAATTGCGGGTTGCAAATTTCGCTCTAAATTTTCAGAATCGCAAATAATTCAGACAAATTTAAAGAATCTGCGCCACCGTATGTTGTTAGGAAACTTACGACTCGCATCAGTTGAAAGCCAAACCATTGCAGGCCTTCCAACTATGTGGTCCTCAGGAACGAATCCCCAGTACCTTGAGTCAAGGGAATTGTGCCTGTTGTCTCCCATCATGAAATAGTAATCCATCTCGAAAGTGTAGCTTGAAACTTCCTTTCCATCAATGAATATCTTTCCGTCAGCACCTATCCTCAATTCATGTCCCTCATAAGCCGAGATAATCCTCTCATAAAGCGGAAGGTTTTCCAAAGTGAGAGTTACCGAAGCGCCTTTCTTTGGAATCCAAATCGGACCGTAATAGTCACGGGTCCAACCAGTATTCTCTGTAAATGGGAATAGACTGAGGTAAGAGTCAGGGAAATCTGGTGGATAAACATCCAAATTCGGTTCTACACTGACTATGGAAGGAATCTTTCCAATCTCATCAAGCATGCTCTTGGTCAGAGGCATGGCCGGATAACCAGGCAAACTTCCATCAAAGTAGAGCTCATCCAGATTGAGTCCCATTTTCTCAAGAGTTCTTGAATTGATCTTTCCTCCAGAAGTGACTACAGTGTAGGACAACTGAACACCAGGATAGACCTCTTGCTTAGTGCCATTGGTATAGACAAGACCATCTATGACGGAGAGAGAATCCCCCGGAAGGGCAACACATCTCTTAACGTAGTGATCTTTCTTATCGACAGGACGAACCTTAATCGGGCCTCCATTGGCCAAAGCAAAGTCTTTACCTGCTCTTCTGACCCAAGTGTGGTAATCTTCGGACGGGAAACGGGACAAAACCGTGTCTCCATCAGGGAAGTTGAACACCACATAATCACCTCTTCTGACATTTCTAAGTCCTCTCAAGCGACGATAGTCATTCTGAATCAGTGTCGAATACGACTCTTTTCCAAAGATAACATTGTGCGTGAACGGAATAGAAAGCGGAGTTTGAGGAACCTTAGGTCCAAAAGTCAGTTTGCTGACAAAGAGATGATCCCCAGTAAAAAGGGAACTCTCCATTGAAGATGAAGGAATCTTGAAGGCTTGGAAAAAGAAAATATTGATGAAAGTCACGACCACGACTGCGAATATGATCGCATCTAGCCAATCCAACCATGGATTACGTTTTTCCCCTTCCTTGTACTCTTTCTTCCAGAACATCCATTTCACCTTGTGAGTGATGTGATGGTCGAAGATAACAGCAAGACCGAAGAGCCACCAATAATTTCCGAGCCAAATCACCCATAGTACATAGAGAACAGACCAAAAGCCCATTCTTACCCACTTGTTGTGATATGTCTCCTTCAAGCTCACTTTTCAGACACTATTTTACAGAATTGACGATTGCTTCAAACGCCTGAGGATTGTTCATAGCGAGGTCAGCGAGAACCTTACGGTTGAGACCGATGTTCTGCTTGGCGAGTTTGCCCATGAACTGAGAGTAGGAGATGCCATACTGACGAGCAGCGGCATTGATTCTCTGGATCCAAAGGGCGCGGAATGTGCGCTTCTTGGCCTTACGGTCACGATAAGCGTAGGTAAGACCTTTCTCGTAGGTGTTCTTCGCTACAGTCCAGACATTTTTCCTTGAAAGGAAATTACCGCGGGTTCTCTTGAGAATCTTCTTGCGGCGAGCCCTTGAGGCTACTGAATTAACTGATCTTGGCATAAATTGATCTTTTTCCGGAGGCAGTGACCGCCTTGAGGCGATTCTTTTCTACTGCGTTCCAAGTTAAACATTAAAAAACTACAGGACCAGAAGCTCTTTTACTCTCTTCACGTCATCCTGATGGAGGATAGCGAAGTGGTCAAGATTTCTCTTACGCTTCTTGGTTTTCTTGGTGAGGATGTGGCTGTGATAAGCGTGCTTCCTCTTGATTTTTCCCGATCCGGTAAGCGTGAAGCGCTTTTTGGCACCGGAGTTGGTTTTAAGCTTTGCCATTGTTTTAAAAATTAAACGTTAATATTGTTCTCCGCACCTAGCGGATTACTTTTTCTTAATAGGAGCGATCATCATCGTCATTCGCTTTCCTTCCAGAGTCGGCATGTTCTCTGCCCTGCCATATTCCTCAAGTTCAACTGCAAATCGAAGGAGTTGCTTTTCACCCTGCTCAGCAAACATGATTGAACGACCGCGGAAGAATATTGAAGCCTTAACTTTCGAGCCTTCTTCAAGGAACTCCTGTGCGTGCTTGAGTTTAAACTGAAAGTCGTGCTCATCTGTATTTGGCCCGAAGCGGATTTCCTTGATGACAACCTTGGAGGCATTCTGCTTCATTTCCTTGGCCTTTTTCCTCTGTTGGTAGAGGTACTTCTGGTAGTCAAGGATCTTGCAGACAGGAGGATCTGCCTTGGCACTGATCTCAACAAGATCGAGCTCAAGCTCGTCCGCCATCTTCAAGGCTTTGGAAATAGGATAAATTCCCGGTTCCGCAATGTTATCACCGACCAAACGTACCTGTGATGCGGTGATCTCCTCGTTGATGTTCAATTCATCATCCGCTTTCTGACGGACGAAAGGACGCGGTCCACGTGCTCCTGCTGGTCTTGGACCTGCGCTTGGTCTGAATGCGGTGGCTGGTTTAGGGCCTCCGTAGTGTGGTTTCGGCTTGTAAGGCATTCTGCTCTGTTTAAAACTCTCCTATAATATTATTAAAAAACTTTTGCCGCAGACTCATCACTAAGCAAGTTCTTTGGCCACTTCGGCCTTGAACCAAGTGATGAAGTCTTCGACTTTCATCGTGCCGGCATCAGCACCTTCCCTTCTAATGGAAACGGTACCGTCCGCCACTTCTTTTTCTCCTACGATGGCTAGAACCGGGACTCTGAGTAGAGAAATTTCACGGATTCTCTTTCCAAGAGTCTCATTCCTGTCATCCACAGAAGTGCGAATATCGGAATTATTCAGCAAACTGCAAACTTTTTTTGCATATTCAGCATATTTCTCGCTGACTGGAAGCACTTTGATCTGATCTGGACTAAGCCACAGAGGCAGATGCCCGCTAGTGTGCTCAAGAAGCACAGCAGTGAATCTCTCGATAGATCCGAATGGAGCGCGGTGAATCATGACTGGGCGCTTCTTGCTACCATCAGCATCGGTATATTCAAGTTGGAACCTCTCAGGCAGGTTGTAGTCCACCTGAATGGTGCCGAGCTGCCACTTTCTTCCGATGGCATCCTTGACCATGAAGTCGAGTTTCGGGCCATAGAAGGCTGCTTCACCATATTCAACGACAGTCTTGAGCCCCTTCTCGGCCGCAGCTTCGATGATGGCGTTCTCAGCCTTTTCCCAATTCTCATCGCTTCCGATGTACTTGGTCTTGTTGTTAGGATCCCTGAGGGAAACCTGAGCTGTGTATTTGTCGAACTTAAAGATTCTGAAGACATAGAGAATCAAGTCAATGACCTTCTCGAACTCTCCCTTGAGCTGGTCAGGGGTCACGAACATGTGGGCATCATCCTGTGTGAATGAACGTACCCTAGTGAGTCCGTGGAGCTCACCGCTCTGCTCGTAGCGGTAAACGGTTCCGAACTCAGCAAGCCTCAAAGGGAGATCCTTGTAAGATCTTGGGGATGAACGGAATATCTCGCAGTGATGAGGGCAGTTCATCGGTTTGAGCATGTATTCCTCACCCTCCTGAGGAGTGTGGATCGGCTGGAAAGAGTCCTTACCGTACTTGGCGTAGTGGCCTGAAGTTACGTACAGGTCCTTGCTTCCGATGTGAGGGGTGACAACTGGCAGATAGCCATACTCATTCTGCTTCTTGCGGAGGAATTTCTCTAGCTCAAATCTCATCACGGAGCCTCTAGGCAGCCACAGAGGCAGTCCAAGGCCAACACGGGATGAGAAAGTGAAAAGTTCCATCTCCTTGCCAAGCTTACGATGGTCACGTTTCTTGGCCTCTTCGAGGAGGACAAGATATTCATCAAGCAAAGATTTCTTAGGGAAGGTGATTCCGTAGATTCTGGTAAGTTGCTCGCGCTTCTCGTCACCACGCCAGTAGGCACCAGCGATAGCTGTCAACTTGACGGCCTTAATCACCTCGGTGTTACGAAGATGAGGTCCACGGCAAAGATCAGTGAAATGACCATTGGTGTAGTAAGTGATTGTACCGTCTGCAAGCTCATTGATGAGTTCGCACTTGTATTTGTCACCGGTTTCCTCAAAGTGCTTTAGAGCTTCAGCCTTAGACACGTCCTGACGAACGAAGTCCTGCTTTTCACGAGCCAATTCAAGCATTCTCTTCTCAATCTTGGCAAAGTCAGCGTCAGTGATCTGACGGCCACCCAGATCCACATCGTAGTAGAATCCATTCTCAATAGCAGGTCCGATACCAAACTTAACGCCTGGGAATATGTCCTCAAGAGCCTCTGCCATCAAGTGTGATGAGGAGTGCCAAAAAACTCTCTTGCCTTCATCATCGTCCCACTTCAGCAGAACGATTGAGCTATCTTCTTCGATTGGACGGTTCAGGTCGTAGGTAACGCCTTTACTGACAGTTTTGTCTGTCGCTGGCTTCACTGCTACCGCCAAAACTTCCTCCGCAAGCCTAGGGCTGATGCTCTTGGCTATTTCATAACCTGTAACGCCTTTCTCGAAGGCCCTGACACTACCGTCAGGAAATGTAATGTTAATCATAAATAAACTAAAATAAATTGGTCTGACCAGTATTTACAGACCAAGTACTTGAACTTGGCCAGCCATATTATTAGCCAAGGGGCAAAGATACGAAATATTTTGCTATTTTTGCATAAATATTAAAGCGATAGAGCGATGAAAAAAGAGTTTTCGTCTAGTGTTTCATGGAACAATGCTGCTGTGTCCGGACTTGTTATGGCCATAGCCACAATCATTCTCGACTATCTGCCAACATTGGCATTGGCAATAGGAATAAATGGGTTCTTCGGCAGTTTTGTTCTGTTTCTAATCAAGATTGCAAAGATTGTTGCCTGCATCTACGTGTTCCGCTTGTTGATGCTGCGTTTCTTCAACTCTTATAAGGTTGACTACACGCGGTTTCAGCGTTACGGCCTAAAGTTGGCTTTATTCTCGTCCATCTTGGTTGCCGGATTTTCTATTCTCCAAATGCTTGTCATCAGCCCGGAGACCATGACTCAGGTAATTCAAGAAGTCCAAAGTTCTTACCAGAATCTAATGGATTCCAACACAATGGCTGCAATGGAGAAAATGCTGTCGAAACTCCCTGTTATAACATTCTTCTTCTCACTAATCTACTGCTACCTTTGGGGCTGGATTCTTTCAACCACCTTTGCCAGAAGGCTTTTCCCTGTAGATCAGTTCGGAGAGCGACCACGGAACGACCAAAACAACGACAACAATAACCTCTGATTCTCATGGAATATTCAAAAGATCTCTCAATTATAATTCCTCTTCTGAACGAAGAAGAGTCCCTCCCAGAACTTCTGGCGTGGATCAGAAGCGTGATGAACGCCAATGGGTATGAATATGAAGTCCTCTTCATCGATGACGGCAGCACCGATGGCTCGTGGGCAAAGATTCAGGAACTTTCCAAAGGCGATGAAAGAATCAAAGGAATATCCTTCCGTCGCAACTATGGTAAGTCAGCGGCCCTCTACGAAGGTTTTGCAAAGGCTGAGGGAAGAGTTGTCGTCACGATGGACGCGGACTTGCAGGACTCACCGGAGGAGATCCCGGAGATGTACCGGATGGTCACAGAGGAAGGCTTCGATGTTGTCTCTGGGTGGAAGCAGCATCGTCAGGACAACAAACTGACCAAGAACCTTCCTTCTAAATTGTACAACGCAACTGCCCGCTGGATAACAGGAATCAAGCTGCACGACATGAACTGCGGCCTTAAAGCCTACAAGAACGAGGTTGTCAAGAACATCGAGGTCTATGGTGAGATGCACAGGTACATCCCGTATTTGGCGAAGAACGCTGGATTCGGAAAGATCACCGAGAAACCTGTCCATCATCAGAAGAGAAAGTACGGGAAGAGTAAGTTTGGTCTTGAACGGTTCGTCAACGGTTTTCTAGACCTACTCTCATTATGGTTTCTAAGCACCTTCGGCAAGAAGCCGATGCATTTTTTCGGATTCTCAGGCCTGCTGATGTTTCTTGTTGGTTTTGTGATGACGATTTGGATAATCGTAGCCAAACTCATCCATCAAGCACAAGGAGTACATTTCAGGGCTGTCACTGATCAGCCACTTTTCTACCTTGCAATTCTTGCAGTCATCCTCGGTGTGATGTTGTTCCTCGCTGGGTTCATCTGCGAGATGGTTTCCCGCAATTCACCTGAGAGGAACAAGTACAACATCAAGGACACCATCGACTGATCATCAGCCCACATCTTCAGCATTCAGCATTGACAAGTGTTTGACTTCATCCTCGAATTTGTCTCGCGGGCCAGTGGCCTTGTTGCGGATTCTCGCGCGATAGTTATAGACAGTGTTGGCTGAGTAGTGGAGCAATGATGCCATCTTTCCAGAGTCTGTAACACCGAGCCTAATCAAAGCACAGATCCTGAGTTCAGGCGTGAGGCTGTCACCATCCTTCAAGGTTATCCTCTCATTCTCAGCGAGCAAGGAATTAACCTGTGCCACGAAATCAGGATATAGGTTGAGAAACGCCTCGTCGAACATCTTGTAGAACTGCCGGATGTCATCCTCGACCGGAGGTTTGGACTCTATCTCATCAATGAGATACTTGTAGTCTCCTCTACGGAGGTATTTCAGGAAATGATTCTGGTTCTTACGGTTTTTGTTGATGTTGTCCGAAACCTTCTCCAAAAATAGCGCGATGTACTCTTCCTTGACCTTGTCCGATTCTTCCAATCGCAAATTAAGAGCCTTTAACCTTTCATTAGTCTTGCGCAGGATCTTATGATGTCGCAACAAAGCGGCCAGCAGGAAAGCCAACACAATCAGAAGAAGGCTCACGAAAGCCATGCCTGCAAGGATCAGATGCCGCTGTTTGGCTTGTTTAGCCTCATAGGCGCGTTCCACCATCGGGAAGAACTGAGAAATCTGCCACGGCCTGAGCTTTCCATTGAAAGCCAGCGCATCTGGAAGTCCGTGATCCGCAACATAGCGAAACGCCCTGTTGATGTCCCCTTTCTGAAACAGCATTCGGGCCACATCATTCAAGGCCGCATAGTCCCTCTTGGCGCACCTGACATCGGAAATGGCAGATTTGCAGAGCCATTCCAGTTTCTGTTTCCAATCTTTCGGAGATATTCCCTCCGCATAGAGCCAACATGCAGCGGCATAGTCAGAGGAGCTTTCATCCGTACGATGAAGCATCTCCTCCGTCAGCCTCCGGACGGACACAGAATCCTTGGCGGACAGAGCCGCTTCCCTGTTGAGAAAGTACCATTCAAACGAATCAGGTTCGATGTACCGCATTAATGAGTCCCGCATCTCGTTCCGCTCAGCGAACTTAACCCAATAAAGATCCAAACCACCAGAATATGACATCATCTCTCCAGCAAGAGAATGCCTGACAGAAAACCACAATCGCTTCTGTTCGGGCTTGATCATGGTAGGGCGTATCGTAGCAAGCAGATTGGACGCCTCAACGTGATAGCCTGCCCTAATATATTCCTTGACTTTCAGAAGCTCAGTCTCGGTGAGCCGAGCATCATCCTTGTATTTTACCGAAAGGGCATGATTCATTTCAAGATACGTCATGGTGGAGTCAAAACTGTATGAGGAATATTCCTCCGCAATCAATGAGTTCAGCCTGTACTCCTCCGCGAATGGCATTCCCTCGGTACGCATGTTTTTCATCGCACCAACCTTGTCAAGAAAAGCCTTCCGGTAGGTCTCCTTCAGTCCAAGCTCTTTATCAAGGCAAGCTACTGTGTCAGAGCTGCCGGAGCAAGACAGAAGCAATGATGATAACGCAAGCAAAAAAAGGAAAACGCTCCGTCTGTACATAACATTGAAATTCAATATGGGTTACCACTGGCAAATTTAGAAAAAAAAAGGCAGGTCAGAAAGACTTTCCAACCTGCCATCGCTGAATAATTATTAAACCCGATTAATAATAGAACAGAAAAGGTAAACGCACCTATTAATTTAGCAACAAACCTGCAAGTTCAGCGATTCTGTCGGGATTGTCGGTCGTGATCCGGTCAACTCCCTTAGCCACAGCGGAGATGATGTCCGAGTCGGAGTTGACTGTCCAGACATTGACCACAAGTCCCTTATCTTGTGCATCTTTGATCCATGTAGGATTAGAATTAAACACCTTCAATTGATAGTCAACGCATTTGATTCCGTCCGCTGCGGCCTCCACCGGGGATTTGTCCCCGTTGAGGTAGCCGACAGTCGCGGATTTGTCCGCTGCAGCGATGCCCTTGCAGGTCTCATAGTCAAAAGCGATGTACTCCACAACCTTGTCCATTCCTTTGGACTTGACCAAGGACACCACATCGGTGGCCGCGGCCTGCTGTTTTTCCTGAGAGTTATGCGTCTTTATCTCAATGATTAGCTTGGTCTTCGAATCCTTGCCGATGCAGTCAAGCATGGCCTCCAAAGTAGGGAGGCTCTCACCATTGGACAGTTTGACATCCTTCAGTTTGTCGTAAGTGCTGTTCTGGATCACAATGTTGTTGATCTTGGCGTCATGGTTGACAACAAGACGACCGTCCGTCGTTCTCCAGACATCAATCTCAGCACCGAAGACGCCCAGATCCTTCGCGGCCTTGACAGCTGCTATGGAGTTTTCAGGAGCGCTCTTGTGGAATCCCCTGTGCGCGACCACATCAGGGACCTTCAACGCCGCAGGATTGTCGGTGACGGTCAGATCCGCCACACCGAGCGCGTAGAACGCCCCCCCGCGCTTAAGGACAACCTTGTAGGAACCCGTCACGATGTCCGAAGGAAGGGTGACGACCGCCTTGTCAGCGGAGACTTCACACTCTGCGGTCTGGACATATTTCCCGGTCACAGACTGGAATGAGATGACATCACCACTGCTGAATCCAGTTCCCAGGATAGGATATTTCGCCCCGGCCTTGACCTCTATTCCGGAAGGAAGTACAACATTGTCAACATTGATTGTCGAGACTGGGAGGCTGTAGCCTTTGACGCGGTCATACAACGCTGTCACCTTAGTCTGAGTCAGAGGAGAATCGAATATTCTGGCGATTGCGATGTCCCCTTTCCATGCGGCCTGCGCGCCATTAGGGCCGGCGTCTCCGCCAATGCAGATCCAGCGCGCCTTGGCATTGCCCGGAATATTAAGATTGCCAGGAGCGTCAACCGTGTTCTTAAGCACACCGTCCAGATAGACATAGGCCTTCTTCTCCTCTTTGTTCCAGACTCCGACAAGGTGATAGTAGCGGCCGAATGCCGGTTTTGTTTGGCTTGTCGCCCATCTCCATGTGCTCTTGCCGTTCTCGCTGACATTAGGGAGGAAAGTAAGTTCCTGACCTTTTTCCTTCTTCGAGATAAGGAATCCGGTGCCACCGGCTTCCATGGCACTGAACGGTTTTATCTCACCGCCCCATGACTCATAGTCAGCATCATACCTGATGAGGATCTCCAATGAATGGCCATCGGCCAGTTTCTTCCAAAGGTCGGAATCCTCTGCGTAATCAACACGGTAATAGCCGCTTGTGAACCCAGATCCAGGCTCATGGTTGAAATGCGCCACATAGGATCTCGTGGCTCTGCTCTCGTAGGTGACTAGACCGGCTCCAGGCACAGTCTTGACATCCACGCCCTTGCCGGACACATCCACGGCAGTACCATCCTGATTGAACTGCACATCAAGTATGCAGTCATCCTTAAGGTTGTCAGGCAGCGGCTCAGCAGGCAGCATGTCACCGTCCTGCTTAACGGTCACCATCAACGCACCGGCCTTGCCGGAAACCTTGAGCTTCAACACAGCGGAACGCTCATAACCATCATTGGCGGAAACATTTATCGTCACTTTCTGGTCATTGGACGAGGTCGTGGGAGTCACATCCAACCATGACTGCGCCTCGTAAGGCACAGTGATGGTCCAGTCTGTGTTTGAGGTCATGTCAAGAGTGCGCTCCCCCTCTCCTCTGGCAAATTCCACAGTGGAAGCTCTATGTCCCTGATCATCAAGTAAATCTAGATAGGTGTCTCCCTTGGCGACCTTGTCGTCGCATGAGCCAAGGCTGAGAAGGCCGAGGCCAAGACATGTAAGGTATATTAGTTTCTTAATCATAGCTTTGAATATTATTCTGTCTGAATCCGTTTTACAGTTTCACCCCGACAAGTTTCACTCCCTCAGCCGAACCGGAAGTCTTCTTGGCCGAGCTGAAGTCAACAGTGAAGCGATAGCGATCGCCCTCCTTAAGATCTGTAACGACACCGATGTTACCGTCAGTGTTTATTCCAAATTCCGCAGGAAGACTGACCTCGGAATAGGAAGCACCCTTGAGCTCACCGCCCCAACTCCTCTGGAAGAAGAACTTGAAGTTGCTTCCCGTCTTTGTGCCAAGTCCGTGTCCGGCCACAAGAGTAAGTTGGAAGACCTTAGGCTTGATAGGAGAACAGCAAAGTCCACCGACTTCCGGATCCCAGCCGTGGCCCGAAGCTTCTGGCTTGCCAATGGTGTCGTCACCAATTGCCCAAAGACCACCTGTGAAATCATCGTTCAGAACCGGGAAGTAATCGGCTCCTGTCAGAGCACCAGGCTTCATAGGGTTGATCCTGATGAATTTGTTGGAGGTCTGTAGAACGATCCTGTACTGTCCTGTGACAGGAAGGAACTTGAATTGTCCCTTATTGATGTCTATTGCCTCAAGATAGTCGGAATCAATTGTCCAGTCTGCCAAATCGAATCCCATTATGGAAAGGGTCTCGCCCTGCTTGAGAGGGATGTTCACACCATAGCTTCCCGCAGGGATCTCTTCAGCCTTGTCCATAACCGCAGGAATCTCTCCATTGACTTCCATTGTCACGAAAGGTGATCCCACAAATGTCTTTGTGTTGAACTTGACTGTATATTCTCCTGCATAGCCATAGGTAAAAGGAATATAGTCATCACCACCTACGACAATTCCTTTCCCGTCAAATCCGAAAGTCAGACGTTCTCCGGCAGAGCCGAACGGAGCGGAGACTATCTTGGCCTTAAGTTCCCTTGGGAACTCTGAGGTGCAGGAGTATTCATACTCCCCTATCTTGTTCATTCGGACCTCCTTGCCTTCTGATGTGGTCAAGGTCAGGTACTCAAAGTCCGGACGTGTGACGCTCAAGGTCCTCTTCTCCTCTGTCAGTCCGAACTCAATATTCTGGGCGGTGACAGTAAGGTCCGCGGTTCCGTCTGAGATGTCAGCGTAATAAGGGATCTCAAGAGTGCCCTCAAAGACTCCGCTCTCCTTTGTCCTGATGACTTTTTTGCTCACTTCCGTTCCGTCAAAGAAAAGATGCAGTTGCAGCGTGGAAAGTGCGATGTTGTCCTTCAGCGTCACCTTGAACGGAAGGTTCTCTCCCAAGTTGGCAGACTGGGCGATCTCACAGGTCATCTCCGGGCCTTTGTCGGTGACCTTCAGCTTTGGTTCCCTGTAGCAGGAGGTGAAGGCCATAGCCATCGCAAGGACGGCCAAAGATTGTTTTACAATGTATTTCATGTTCATTATCATTATCTTAGTTATTCCATTTTATAGAGGCTATTGACTTTGCAGGTGCCGTGAACTTTACGGAATGCCCCGAGTCGGAAAAAGTGAACGAGTGGCTTTCAGACAAATTGTTCTCGATGATTATTCCGTAGGAATGGTCAGGGTTTAGGAACGCCAGACATGAGACACCAGACTTGAGATTCCCCTTTGTCGCGATCCTGCGTGCTCCGGGGCGAATCACCTTGGAAGCGTGCGCAAGGTTGTAATACTGGGTCTTACGGTCGGTCACCTTACCGGTCTTTGAGTCAATCATAACCACACCATAGCAATTCTGGCAGCCACCCGGACGCTTGGGACCATAATTCTCATCCAAAACAAGGTTCCAAAGAGTCACCCCTTTGTTCTCCCTTGAGAGGGTCTGGATGAAGATGTTGTCGAAGTCAGTCATAAGACACTTCGCGAAATCTGGTGCCCAACCTCCGATCGAAGCCTCAGTGAAATAGATCTCCTTATCAGGGAACCTGCTGACCATTTTGTCTAGTTCCTTAGGATTTCCATAGTAATTGTGCCATGCGGAGCCTGCCACATACCTGGCGGTCTCTGTATCGGCAAGGATATTCATCGGATAGCCTTGTTGGTCAGCGATGCCGTCGTAGTTGTAGTTATGGTCATAGACAAGGATCTTTGTGTTCAGACCGGCCTTCCCGAATGCCGGGCCGACAGCCGTCTTTATGAACTCAAGCTGCTCTTGCCAAGGCATGTACATTGACATCGAGTTACCCTTGTTCAAAGGCTCGTTCTGGAGCGTCACGGCATAGATGTCAAACCCTTGGGACTTCATCACCCGAATCCAACGCACGAAATACTCTGCATAGTCCTGATAGCATTCCGGCTTCAGCCTTCCGCTGGTCCATGAATAGTAGTCGCTGTCGTTGTTGACTCTTCTCTTCATCCAGCGTGGCGCTGTCCAAGGCGTGGCGATTATCTTGACATCAGGATTGATCGCCAGAACCTCTTTAAGGATAGGGAAAAGGTCACGGACATCATATTCATGGGCCGCGAAATTCTCCATACCTTTCTTGTCGCACCAGGTGTACTCGTCAAGACCGAAGTCCGATGAGCCGATGGTGACCCTCACCATGCTGAATCCAAGCCCTTCTTTGGGATCGAAAAGCTCTTTCAGGAGAGCGGTCCGGGCCGATGGCTCCATCACAGCCCGCAGATTGTAGCAGGTGCTGCCAGTCAAGGCAGGGCCGAAGCCGTCAACGGTCTGGAAGGTCACAGTTGAATCAAGAGTGACAAGATTAACAGCCATTGTTCCCGGCTTGCGAAGCTCCAGTTCCTCAGACTTGAAAAGAAGGGTTTTGTCAGCGGTTGTGACATAGGCCGTCACTACCGCTTGGCTTGGTTCCGGAGCCGGAGGGGTGACTTCTCCCCCTTCGGTGTTTCCGGAAGCCTTGCCGCAGCAGGAGCAAAGGAACAGCGTGAAGAAGAACAACAGTTTATCGTAACGCATGACTTTTCCGCACATTAATAGCCCTGATTCTGCTCGATGTTAGGGTTTTTGTCAAGCACCGTTGTCGGCACAGGAAGGAAAATGCTGTACTGATCAAGCGGATCCCTTGTAAGGTAGTAGGAATCATTCTTCCAGACATTATTGTGGACATCGATGATCTTGTCGTGGCGGGCAAGGTCGAAGAACCTGAAGCCCTCGAAAGCCAGTTCGAGACGACGCTCGTCAAGGATCTTGTCAATCAGCTGGTCTCCTGAGAGTCCGCTGACAACAGGCAGTTTGGCTCGCAGACGTACAGCGTTGACATATTTCAAAGCCCCTGCGCTGTCACCGTTCATCGCGAGAGCCTCCGCGTGAAGCAGGTAGATCTCCGCTAGGCGCATGAGAATGATGCTTGTGGCAGAGGTCTCCATCTTGCCCATGAACGCATAATTAGTCTCAGGATAGTAAAGACTCCAGCTGCAGGCATCCCAAAGAATGCTGACATTCTTCCTTTCAGTGTCGCCTTCTGCGTCATAGGCGTCAACCAGGTTCCTAGATGGCGTGATCCACTTAGACCATGTGTAGCTGTCGTTAGGAGAGAACTGATTCCTATGGAACATCATGTGAAGCCAGTTGCCTGATGATGCCGTGAACGTCACCTCAAAGATGGACTCCTTCGTGTTCTTGGCGGCTGTCTTGGCTGACACATCATAAGACCACAAGTCCTTGTAGTTGTCACACAGGGAGGCTCTCAATGCCTCAGCGCTGCTAGAATTGACATTCATGTCCTTCTCAACTGCCTCACACCACTGGGCTACCTTGCCCCAGTCTTGAATATTCGATTTCTCGGCATAGACATGGGCCAGAATTCCCTTGGCGAATGTCTTGGAAAGGACGAACTTGTCCTCCGCGCTGAGATCCGGTGCATTCTGGGCAGCGAACTCAAGCATCTCCACAATTTGGGCGTATATGTCCTCCCTCGCTGGACGAGACGGATAGTAGGAAGGATAGACTTCCTCTACATTCTCGGCGGTGATAGGGTCAGGGATGGAGTTGATGACAGGAATAGTGTTGTAAAGCTGCGTGCCTCTGAACACATAGAAAGCCTTTATGATGTCCGCCTGGGCAAGCCAGTTGTCATGCTGCTCCTGAGTCATGGACGGATCCAGTTTCTGGATGCGGTCAATGTTGCAGATTACCTGGTTGGCTGCATTTATCGCAAGCTGGAAATCACTCCAATCTCTGGTGACATTCTGATTCGATCCGTCAATCTTGTTGGATTCGATCCCGACAAGTTCCGCAGTGCTCGGAGAGCCGTTGTAGGCGTTGTCCGCGCGGACTTCTGAATACACAAGCCAGTCCATGAACTGAAGCCTCTGCATCCTATCGTTCTTAAGCACACCGCTATAGAATCCTTTGACAAGATTCTCCATCTGCGCTGCGGTGGTGTACTGCGAAGTCGTGGTGTCTTTCGGGACAAAAACATTACCCTCGTTGTAGCCTGTGACAGGATAGATGTCAAGTTCGCATGAAGCGAGTGGAGCCAGAGCGAGGAAAGAGAATATAATTAATGACTTTTTCATACTCATCATCTTTTAGAAATCAACGTTAACACCGAAAGTAACAGTCTTGACACAAGGATAAGTGCCCCAGTCGATTCCGAAGTGGGTCGCGTTGGCCCACTGGCTCATCTCCGGGTCATAGCCGGAGTACTTGGTGAACGTGATCATGTTGTCAAGTGTCACGTAAGGACGGATCCTTGTGATGTTGAGACGCTTGAGTTTCGGGCCAGTGAAATCGTAGGACAGAGTGATGTTCTTTACTTTTAGGTAAGAGCCGTTCTCGATCCAACGGGATGAGACCTTGACGTTGTACATCTCGTTTGACTTAGGAATGTCGGTAATCTGTCCAGGAATCTTCCAACGGCGAAGGACAGCCGTGGTCTGGTTGTAGCCGTTCACCATTCCTTCCATGTCAACCCTTGAGGCGTTGTAGATGTCATTGCCCACAGAGCCGGTGACGAGGAAACTCAGGTTGAATCCCTTGTAGCTGAAGTTGTTGGTCATACCGAAAGTGAAGTCAGGGTTAGGGTCTCCGATCCAGGTCTTGTCGGAATCCGAAATCTTTCCGTTTCCGTCAAGATCCTCGTAGATCATCAGACCCGTCTCAGGATCAACACCATTTGCCTTATAGCCCCAGAACTGGGACAGCGGCATGCCAGGAGTCATTCTGACGACATATTCACTCTGTATGTCAGAAGGCTTGATGTAGTTATAGACCTGCTGGAGGGTGAGTTTCTCCAGTTTGTTGCGGTTCATCGAGATGTTGAAGTCTGTGTTCCAACGGAATCCGTTCCTGTCGATGTTGACTGAGGAGACCGCGAACTCAAGTCCCCAGTTGGACATCTCGCCCTCGTTCCTTGTTATGTTTGAATATGGTGACGGAAGCGGAACGCTCATCAGAAGGTTGGTGGTGTACTTGTAGTAGCCGTCCAAGGTGAAGTTCAGTCTGCTGTCCAGGACTGAAAGATCAACACCCACATTGGTCTGTGTGGTTGTCTCCCAGGTCAGATCCCTGTTTCCGATGTTGCTCTTTCCTCCAAGGGAAGGAGTCGCCTGAGCGTTCTCGGACTTTGTCCAGTCATAGTAGACAAGACTATATTTCTGCACCCAGGCATGGTCGCCAAGACCACCCTGGTTGCCTTGCTGTCCCCATCCTGCGCGGATTTTCAGGTCGTTGATCCAATCAATGTCCTGCATGAAGTTCTCTCCAGAGACACGCCATGCCGCGGAAACTGAAGGGAAATAGCCCCACCTATGTCCCGGAGCTAGTTTTGACGAGCCGTCAGCACGAATATTCGCTGTAAGGTAATACTTGCTGTTGTAGTTGTAGGAGATTCTGCCGAGATAGGACATTATGTTCCATTCGGACAATCCCTGGGAATTACCCCTTAGGCCAGAAGAGTTACCGCCATTAAGACCGTAGAGGATGTTGTCGTACTCTGTGGAAAAGTACTGCCTTGAGCCGGTCAGGTTCTCCCAATGAGAAAGTGTCGCTGAGGTACCGGCCATCGCCTCGATGTTGTGCTTACCGGCTAAAGTGTTTTTATAGGTAAGAATATTATCGAGAACAACGACCCTGTTGTCGGCTCTCGTGGTCTCTGCCTTGCCGTGCTGGGTACGTCCCTCAGCGGTCTTGATAGGGTCAAGGAACTGGTAATTAAACGTCCATGTTCTGTCCATGGTGGCGGTCGATTTGAAGTTCAGGTTCTTGCTGAACTTGATCGTGGCATGTCCGGTGAGGATGAGCCTGTCGTTCTGGTCGTAGAAGTTCTCCTGACGTGCGATGTTCTCAGCTGGAGTGGTTACATTCGCTCCGTAGAACTGTGTCCAGTACCAGTCTGGATTCTCCTCGCTCCAAACCTTCGCGTAAGTCGGAGTGTTGATGACAGACATCACGACACCAGCCCTGTTTGAACCAGTACCGGAGATGATGCCGTTCTTTTTCCAATGTGAGAATGTGACGTCAGCTCCGACATTGATCCATTTGAATATGTCAGAGTCCATGCTGGCCCTGAAGTTATACCTCTTATAGTAACTTGTGCGGATGATACCCTCTTGGTCAACATAGCCGGCACCAATGTAGTACTTGGACTTGTCATTGGCGTTGGAGACGGACAGCTGGTAGTTCTGAGAGACCGCGGTCCTGTAGGTTTCCTTGAACCAATCCGTCTCATCCTTAAGCCCGTCAGGCAGCTTGACAGCTCCGATCTCATCCATGAGCTCTTTGTATTGGGCAACGTTCAGGACATCGAATGTCTTGGCGACCTTGCCCAGACCCACATAGGACGTGAAGTTGATCTGTGGGCCGACATCCTTCGAGCCTTTCTTCGTTGTGATGAGGACCACACCGTTGGCAGCCCTTGATCCATAGATTGCTGCTGATGAGGCGTCCTTGAGGATCTGCATCGTCTCAATGTCATTCGGAGACAGGTAGGTTATGGAACCATTGCCTGTTCCGACAGGAACTCCATCCACGACATAAAGAGGATCATTGCCCGATTTGATTGAGGAATTACCACGGATTCTGACGGTCATTCCTGAGCCAGGGGTACCAGAAGTCTGTTGTACTGTCACACCAGCGACCTTTCCCTGGATAAAGCCAGAGACTGTAGGGACAGGACGAAGCCTAATGTCATCAGTGTCAACGGTCGAGACAGCCGTGGTCAAATCCTTCTTCTTCACTGAGCCGTAGCCGATGGCCACAACTGCATCAAGTGCTATAGCCTGTTCCTTAACAGTGACATTGACAACAGAGCGGTCGCCCACTTTCTCAGTCACTGTGGCATAGCCCAACGATGCGAATTCCAAAACCGCATCCTTAGATGACACATTGATGTCATAGCGACCGTCTTGATCAGTAGTAACACCATTGCCAGTACCCTGTTCCAAGACAGTAAGTCCGATGACCGGCAGGCCGTTCTGATCCTTGACGGTTCCGCTAACAGAACGCTGCTGCGCGTAAGCCGAGAAGCCTACCAGCAGCATCAAGAACACAATAAATTTACGCATACAATTATAATGTTAATATTGTTCATGCCCATACCCTATTCGATGAAAAAGGTAGTTTTGGGAAGACAAAAATATATAAATGGTTAAAGCAAATAACTCATAGTGGTAAAGAAGTGGATTAAATTAAAGGAATATAAACACTAAACTTCAAATTTATAAGCAGATAGGTAAAACGAATTAATATCCCAAAGTGGAAAACTTTTGGGGCATGGAAGAGGAGAAATACGCCATAAATCGGCAAGAACATAGGCGTAATTCAAGGATTGATTCTCCATATTTGGTACATCCCTTAGGCACCACAGTTGCAAGAAGGCTATGGCGACCTACGCGCTGCACGCGACCTAGCCGGGTAAAGGGTCACCATAACCTTCTAGCTTCAGTAGCATTATTAACCGGGAACGTCTATGTTTGGTTAGAGGACATGGAGAGGGCCAACAACGAAAACAGGGTATAATGACGTTCAAAGTAGCCGAGAGGAGACTTTGGACGACAAAAAGGGCGGAAAACGTCATTGGAGAGGGCACATGGAGAGGGTTAAC
>DBKH01000106.1:0-13770 GCA_002297815.1 Bacteroidales bacterium UBA755
AAGGGCACTGTTCACGTCGCCGTTGTCCATCGCCGTGAAAAACCTGGCGACAAAAACAGAACCTGCTGACGTGTCCCTGTTGTATCCGGCCAGCAAACATTGTGAGAACCCGATTCTGACCTCTTCATTAGGATAGCCCAAAGTGTAGAGTCTGGTTCTGGAATCATAGCCTTTGATTGTCAAGTAACCAGTCTGGTACAGGACAGGAAGGGGACTGTCGCTGAGTTCCGGTGAAATGTCGAACGCGGCCGCAGGGATGTAGGTCATACGGTCAAGACCGGCCTCGTCAATTTGGGAGCGCATGAGCCACTCCACCAGAAATGTCGGTGTGCCGGTCTCGAACCAGTAGGAGCCGAACTCCCGTGCGTCAAGGCATTTGATCAGGCTGAACGGGTTGTAGATGTCCTCGGACCCGTGACAGAAGTGGTAGCCGTCGTAGTTGTGCTTGAGCTGCTGCAGCGCGTTGTCGTAGGAGATGCCCTGACTGTCGGCGAGGTCACGTACTGAGTCCTTCATGTCTCTTTCCAGCTCGGACTGCGAGATGCCGCAGATGGCGGAGTACCTTGGCATCATCGAGATGTTCTGGAGGTTGTTCAACTCGCTGAATATGCTGAGCTGGGCGAACTTGTTTATCCCCGTGATGAACACGAACCTAAGGTACGGGTCAAGGCTCTTGATGGGACTGTAGAAGTTCCTCATTATCTGACGCATCGGAACCAGCCTCTCCTTGTCGTTCATCACGTCCAGCAGCGGAGCGTCATATTCATCGATGATTATGACAGCCTTTCCGCCCGTCTGCTCCACCGCCACTTTTATTAGCCTTTCAAAACGTGCATGTATGTCGTTTTCTAAGAGGTTATTATCCTTGCCGAATGTGCTTTCATATTCCTCAAGTTTGTAACTTAAAGTACGAAGCAATTGTTCCTCGTCAAGGTGCTTCGCCGTGGACATGTCAAAGTGGAACACCGGGTGCCTGGTCCACTCTTTCTTGAGTTCCCCGGCCCTCAGCCCGTTGAACAGTTCCTTCTCCCCCTCAAAGTAACTATGGATTGTGGATGACAGCAGCGACTTCCCGAACCTCCGTGGCCTGCTGAGGAACACATATTTGTAATTCTCGTCCAAGTCGTGCACGAACCCGGTCTTGTCGATGTAGAGATATCCTCCCTCGACAATATTCCTAAACGTCTGAATTCCGATTGGATACTTTATCCTTTTCGCCTCCATAACTACTATCCAGTTAATGTCCAACGTCAAAGATAATGAATATTTTCCAATTCCCGTCTTGTTTGAAATTCAGAAGAAGCCATTATATGTTTCTGGGGTGCATACCTACATATTACGCCCCCCGAAACACTATAAACCGCTGGTTTCGGGTGCCAAAATCACCATTTTGCACACAATGAAGAATCATGCTTTATTCATCCACGTAAAATGGACCAGAAATGGACCAAGCAATCATCGAAACTTTGAATATATTTGCAACGTTACAAACGGATGTTCCGCCCTGCCGCTTTTTGGCATCGGAGAACATTAGTTTTGCAGCGTGAAAACAGCAGTCAATGCTATCCTGATGGGTTTTCCGCAGATGTTGTTGGTTGCCGACAAATGTTAAACGACTAAAGAAACACGACGATAATGTTACGTGGTACCACCAAATTCCGATGCCCCAACTGCGGCCACATCTTCGAAGCACCCGACATCGAAGACAACGCAACCGCCCGCACTATGCCGCATCCCTGTCCACGCTGCGGGGCTAAGAGTAATACTATTGGGTTCCTCGATGGGTTTCGTTCTTCGATGATTAGTGAGTAGGGTAAGTCTCTTGATTTAATATAATGAAGACACCATTATGCTAGTGTAAAATGTGTGAAGATGAATGTTTTGTATTTCTAATTAGAATAATTCTGGATAAAGGAAATGTGTGTTGATGATACTGCATAATTAATCTTCTTCGAGAGAAAGGTGAATATATAGCACGCTATTGTCTGCGTACAAAAGTTTAGTTTATATTATTACTGATGCGATAATATTTTGTTTTAAAATTTAAATTCCAGTTCATTGACATCTTGATTTTGAGTGAGCGGTTCCAGCACATCCAAGATCGTCTCCAAATCGGCCTTGGAAAGGATGTGACCTTCGATGACCTTGGCGACCTCCGTGATGGTAAGGGGGCTTCTGAGGGCAGCCTTCACCCAGGCGAGCAGCAGGTAATAGCTGATGGCGACCCAGGGATGGATCTTGACAGCGCTCTCTGAGTAGCCCCAAAGTGACTTTATGGTCAGGTTACCCTTGCTCCATTTGAAGAACGTCTCTATGACCCAGCGGTTGCGGTAGATGTTGGCGATGACAAGCGGCCCCAACTCCATGTTGTTGGTGATGAAGGATATCACCTCGTCGTTCACGGCATCGTGGAACATTACCATACGCAGATCCTCCGGATATTTCTTCGCGGTGATGGTGAGACGGATGGCCCGGTCGCTGACAATGCCAACCATATCATTGATGTTGTTGTTGTTTGTCTCGACCACCTCGAACCTCATCGTATCCTTTGGCCGGGTGACAAAGTAAGTCTCGTTCCGCTGCTTCCTATAGAGGGCCTCGAAGTCCACATATGCCTTGTCCATCGTGTATACCGCCCGTTTGTATGGTTCGTGCACATCCAGAAAGTAGCTGTCGTGCCATCTGCCATCAGTGATATAGAGGGATTCCGGTATGCTTCCGCGAAGGTCAAGGACTGTGTGCATCTTGCCCCACCCCTTGGGTACTTGCCCAGAGCCCATTCGGCCAGTTTGAGGCTGCACGGGATTGTGGTTGAGTCGATCGTAAATATCTCGCACCCGGAAGGTAGACATTTGGGCCGCTATCCTCCGCGTACATCGGACAGACTTTCTTTATGAGCCACAGACCGAGCGTCTCGAATATCATGTAGTCCATGGCCTCGTTTGCCTGGACAGGGATGAGGAATCAACGGCGACCTGGATGCACAGATAATAGACAGACCGTCTCAAGGATCTCAGAAGCAGCGAGATGTCCTTCAGTGCCCTGCATCCGGCCATCTGACCGAACATCAGATGAAGGCAGTGACTGTAACTGTCAAGATTCTTTGCGTGGAAATCTCCTCTATATTCCTTGACGGCTCTGTCAAAGGCCCATCGGGGAAAGAGCTCCATCACCTGTGCGAAGATGTATTTGCCTTTGTTCATACTTTTGAGCTGAAAACAGCCGCAAAATTAGTCACTCTCTCACCTCAAATCGTAAAATGTCAAAGAACTGTTCAAATAATTTTTAGTTAAAGACTTGCAGCGACCACGAATTGATTTATCGCATCGGAAAGCGATTCAAATCGTGAACAAGCCAAAGTATATATAAAGTGCTAAAATATAATGAATTACAAATAATAAATGCCGATTTATCGCATCACTAATAATCTGAAAATTTAAAAGACAAGGACAGTATTCCCGAAATATGTCGTTAATATTACCAAGCGCCATAAGAAAAAAAACATGAAGCCCTTTACTATTCAACGACAATGATTTCGGTGTCGTGGTCGCAGATCAGATTTAGGCTTGCTTTCTGGGCGGAGGTGATGTAGAGTGTCTTGATCGGAGAATGGGAAAGGTAAGCCTCTTTCAGATTCGGATTGGCGGAGAGGTCAAGAGATTCAAGCATGGTGTTTTGTGCATAGAGAGACACAAGAGCGGGACAATGGCTGAGATCGAGAAATTTTAGAGACGTGTTGTCACAGACAAGGGAGGTAAGGGAACGGTTCCTTGAAAGGTCCAGCACCGGCAGCATGCGCTGCCCTGAGACATTCAGGCTTATAAGCGATGTAAACATCTCTAATCCGTGGAGCGAGACGATTCGGGGATATTTCTCAGATGGAATGATCATAGAGTCGACCCTCGCGGCCTCTGCCAAAGACACAAATGAATCATTGTCAAAATCATAGTTGTCGAGCAAGAAGCGTCTGAATGCCTCATCCTCAATCCGAGGGGTATAAACAATCTTTACTGATTCTGGAATATGACGATGACGATCAAGATTCACATTTACACCGTCAATCTCATGTCCTTCAAGAAGTTCTAGCCGAGAAAGGCTTTTTGACATACAATGAAGTTCCGTTACTTTAGGATTCGTGTTCAGATCCAAGAATGTTATCTGATTGCAATTGTCTATGTTGAGAGATCTCAAGTTGGAATTGTAGCGCATGTCCAATTTACGGACTGAACTTCCCACGCAATCCAAAACTTCCAAGTCCGAAAGCAGATAAATCTTGTCTTCATCTTTCAATGCATCAGAAACGTAAAGCCTTCGAAGATCACGTTTTTGGCGAAACAAGGTCTCCACATCCTTGATACCCGTGCGGGAATCATAATGAAATTCCTCAAGAGAGGGGAACAATGACAAATCCTGACATACATTCGGACAACTGGAGATGTCCAACGACTTAAGTTCCTTTATAAAAGGCAATGATTCATCAAGAACTCCGGAATCCATTGAGACATTGCCGGCCAAGACAAGAGACTTAAGAGACTTCAACGGTGACAGGTCGACCGACGTTATCCGATTGTTGGACAAATCAAGGCAAGTCAAACTAACATTGGATCTCAAATCGACTTCAGTCAGCGCTCCGCTGCCTCCATCACCCCCGCAAGACAATCCGCGACACTGAAGAGTGTCAAGGTTGGGCAAATATTCAATTCCAACCAATGAAGTGACTTTATCAGAGAGGATGTCTATCTTTGTTACGCGCGCGGCCTCGCCCGCTGTAATCATCCCATCACTATTCGTGTCCCAATTGGAAACCATCCAATCAGACAACACCTTGTCATCGAACAAGATCGGAAAATCAATCGTCATTTCCTCGCTGTAGGCTGTTCCTTTTCCGTTGACAGCATACACGCGGAAATGATAAGTCTTGCCGAAGTCGAAAGCATAAGTCACATCCACTGTGCGAGAGCCATATTCCGAGCCATCCAATGTCTTGTCAGGTGATTGGATTGTCGGAGTGCCTGTCTCATTCCAGCAAAGACCGCAGATGATCATATCGCCACTGAAAACATCCGCAACGGAATATTCACAAGTCACGGTGGTACGGTCTTTTACCCTCAAGGATAAAAGCGAGGGGAAAGGAGTTTGACGTTCTATCTCAAATCTTTGAACATCAGATAATTTCTCATCATATCCACTGGAGATAAAGGAGCGGAAACAATAGCGTACATCATAGGTCAAATCTTGAAGACTGACTGAAAAAGACAACTCTTCCTTAGATGGGAGTTCCGAATCGTACCTCTCCATCTGTTCCTCAGTCGAACCTAGGTAGAATCCGCAACTTCTGATGTTGTCGTACCTCGAAACGATGGATTTTAATTTTACTGTCGTCCCTACAATCTCAACAGATGGACTTTGAATCTCAGGAGCAGCATGGAGCGATGGATCAGGGTCATTCACACACGAAACGACTCCGACACAAAGCAGCATGAGCGAAAAAAGCGACCTTGAGACTGACATAATCTGTAAATATAGCGATTTTAGGAATATTTCCGATCAATGAACTGGAATGAACTTGAACATAAAATGAGGAATTAATATCTTTGCATTGACAAAATTATTCGAGAGATGAACAAGGCTGTTCCGGAACTGAAATATCTGCTCAAAGAAGTTGAGAAACGCTTCGGAAGAAGACTCTCATCTTCCGCTGACTATGAGGCATTGTCAATCGTGATCGAGCATGAGTCCGGTGAGCTTGTCTCCGCCTCCACTTTGAAGAGGCTGTGGGGCTATGTGTCCCTTAAGCCGACACCAAGGCTCTCCACGCTTGACGTACTGGCCAAATACATCGGCAAACGAGACTTTCTCTCTTTCCGTCAGAGCCTTCTGGACAGCAAGGATGGTGTTTCTTGTTTTTTCTCGACAAAGGCAATCTATGCGTCAGAACTGAAGAAGGGGGCTGAGGTCCTCATCGGTTGGAATCCGAACAGACTCGTGTCCGTCCGCCACGAGGGCGACGGAACTTTCACAGTCATAGAGTCCGTTAATTCAAAACTGATTGAAGGAGACCGGTTCCAGGCCGAATCGTTCATGGAAGGCTACCCGTTGTACATTCCAAGGATTCTTCGAAACGGAGAGTACACACTCCCCTACATCGCTGGCATAAAAGTCGGTCTGAACAGGGTCGAAGTCATCAGCGAGGGTGACGATCAATAGCCGGCTTCCCTGATGTCCGAGGAGATCTGTTCGAAGACTGAATCCACAGCGCGGTGTTCTCTCCAAGCTCGGATGTCCGGAAGCGCCAGACTGAATGACAACGCAAAGACGAGGGCGGAGACAAGCACAGCAGCCACAATCCTACGTGCGCACCGCTCCCTTGTGAGTATGGCGGCGCGGACTTCCGCAACCGAAGCATAGCGTTTGCCGCGGTCATCGGCGGCACAGACGGAGGCAATACGGGAATATATTCCCATCGCCTGCATTATCTTGCCCAATGAATATATGTCCGTGCGGCAGTCCACGCTCTCCCCTGTCATCTGCTCCGGCGAGATGAAGTTTTTCGTCCCGGCCGGGTTCTTGAAAGTGGCGTACCAGTCGGCGTCCGCAAGACCGAAATCTATCAGCTTGACATTCTGCCCGTTTCTGGTAATCAATATGTTGGAGGGCTTTAGGTCACGGTGGACAATCTGATAGCGGTGCAGGTAATCAAGAGCGTCGCAAAGCTCCATAATGACTTTCCGTAGTGACCGATGGGAGAGACTAGACAACAGGGCATCAAGACTGTCTCCGTCAATCCATTGCATGACAATGCAGTTGCCCAGAGCGGGAATATTCATAAAATCAAGGATAGGACAAATGTACGGATGATCCAAAGAACGGCCGATCTCGTACTCCTTTCGGAGCAGTCCTTCATAAAAGGGATTCCCGACATATTCAGGTTTCAAGGATTTAAGAGCCACCAACTTACCGTCAAGCGTCATACGGCTGAGTATGGAATAACTCCCAGGCGATTCGTGGATTATCTGAATATCCCCGGACCCGCCGTCAGACAATTCTTCGTAAGATCCGAAAAAAGCTGATGTCTCTTCCATAATCGCGTTAATTGCAAGCCAAATATAAGCTTTTCCACACGTATTTTACCAAAAATATTGGTAAATTTGTTAATTGTATGTGAACATATATAGAGAACCTGTTGAATATGCACAGAGAACCAATAATATTCCTTCTTCTGACTCTAATCGCTGTGGCTTGTGCTTCGAGAACCGAGTCTCAAGATGCCAAACCCGCCTACGACACGGAAACCAATTGCCTCAACGGGACGATGATCGTGTCTCTGGACGGAAAATATGGGCTGGCGGACACTTCCGGAAGGGAAATTCTGGCTCCGGTCTATGATGATGTCTATTACATTTCCGATGAGGTTGCGGTGGCGTTCTCCGGCCGGAACGCTGATTTTTTTGACCGGAACGGAAATAGGCTGGGAGAGACCGCGAGAGAGAACGAAGCGACTTTTGAAGATCTTCTGGAAGCATATTCAGAGATTGAGAGGGCTCGCAGGGAGCAGTGGGACAGCATATTGGCAAATTACGAGAAGTTGAGGAGGTACTGCCAGTCCGACAGTGCCTCAGCCGGGACTGCCGCTCTTATGGCTGATGATATCCACACCGCTCTTCAAAAGGTCGGAGGGCCGATGGAAAAAGACCAGAAAGCCCGGTTTGAGGCCGAATGTTCAGCATACAGACGTTAGGACGATGAGAAAGTTGCTGATTACAATACTGATCACACTGCTTTGCGCTCCGGTGTTCGCTCAGAACGCCGCAAGCATAAGGAAAGACAATTCGTACATCTTCGCGGAAGCCATGGAGGCCACAACAACTGCGGCTGACAGCGTGGCGCTTGACGCGTTGGTCGGAAAACTTGCGCTGACAGTGGATCTGCCATATTCATTGGAAATCAGGAAGCGGCTGATGTCCACCTATTTGGGAGACATCAAAAGGGAGTGCGGGATGATTACCTCGGCTGGCAGGAAATCCGCAAGAGTGATGAGGTATATTAAAAGAAGCGATATGGGACGGATCTACGATGGAAGGAGGAGCAAGGTCAAGGAGATGCTTTCAATAGCATCAACAGCTGACAGGAAATGCCAGATGGACGTGGCGCTGCGTTACTATTCCTGGGCGGAGACACTGATGCGGAGTCTCCCCTCACCCGATGTGGTGGCAATCGCTGAGGCCAAAAGCAGACGTGAAGCGATTCTCAAAGGGCTGAATGTGGAGTTCGACCGGCAGGATATCTATGACAAGGGCATTGTGGAACTGACGTTCACTTTTGACGGCAGGCCTGTCAAAAACATTGACTATAAATTCTTTGACGGGAAGGTTTGGAGCAAGGCACTGTCCGCCAAGGACGGAAAGGGGTTCGTGGAGGTGAGGCCCGACTCCAAGATCGACCAATACCGGATCAAGTACGAGATCACTCCGGCACATCTCCAGCATTTGTTCAGAGAGGTAAGCATGGTGGAAAAGGCATTGGCTTCCGGGACAAAGGACAATGGAAGTGGAACACAAGCTAAATCCGGTCCGTCCGGAACAACTGAAACCGCACACGAATCCTCCGCCCGGAAAATCGACTTCACAGCCGTCAAAAGGAAAGTGCTGGACGTTGTGGCGAGGGAGGAGTTCCAGAGGGAGCCTGACTCCACCCGGGGCGGGCTGACACCAGTTGTCTTTTCCTCTGAATATGAAGACATTGTCTCCAAGGTGTGCAAAGGAATCACTGGCGGAGCGGATGAATCCATCTCTGAATATTTCACCCCGGAGGGCTACGAGATCTTCAACCGCCTCATCCGCTACGGCAACGCCCGGGTGCTCAACTTCGGAGAGTTGAATTTCTACGGACTCGGAGACGAGGTCTATGCGAGAAGCGTCCCGATGGTGTTCTCATTCAAGGGCAACCAAAGGCAGTTCGTGGAGAACATCGTGTTCACTTTCAACGGGGACAAAAAGATCTGCGACCTCTCGTTCTCTCTTGGGAAAGAGACTGTGCAAGGCATTGTTGGCCAGACAGGCTGGAGCGAGGAGGCAAGGATAATCCTCATCAGTTTCTTGGAGAATTACAAGACAGCGTACGCCCTAAAGCGTCTGGACTACATCAGTTCCATCTTCGATGACGACGCCCTGATCATCACCGGGCGGGTGCTGAAGAATGTCAAAGGACCGAACGAATACAGCAACAACCGCTACGTCACCCTGACCCGCCAGAGCAAAGCGAACTACATCAAGAATCTCGGCAGAGTCTTCGCGAGTCAGGAATATATCAACCTGCAATTCTCTGACTGCGAGGTGATGAAACTCGGCAAGGGAGAGCAGTTGTTCGGCATAAAGATAAGGCAGGAATATTTCTCAACGACATATTCGGACAGCGGCTATCTGTTCATCCTCGTGGATCTTCGTGACTACCTGAAACCTGTCATCCACGTCAGGACTTGGCAGGAAGCTCCGGACAAGGATTTCGGAGTAATCGGACCTTATAATTTTTAGAATATGAGACGGTTCGCTGCCATATTCATTCTGCTTTCAGCCGCTGTTTCCGCATTGGCGCAGACGGATTCCTCTGGATTTTTCGTCCAATCTTTCAAGAAGTTGGAGTGGGATCTAGATGCTCGTAGCAACTATCCGGTACTGGATCAAAATAACCGCAAGGCAGCACTGATCAAGGTCGTGATTCCAGAAGTCGGATTTGATTTCGATGTCGGGGTAATGGGAGTGGTTGATGTAAAGCAGGAAGTTGGAGAGGTCTGGGTGTACGTTCCGGAAGGAGTGCGTAAGATCACAATCAGGCATCAGACCTACGGCATCATTAGGGACTACGAGTTCGGCTGCCCTATCGAATCTGCGTCAGTCTATGAGATGAAGCTTCATGTGCCTCCGAAACCAATTAATACCGTAATAATAAAGGATTCAATTGTCTATGTTCCCGCTCCTGTCAACTCAGAAGATTCACACGAGCGGAAGCGGATTGGAGCAAGCTTTGTTGCGGTAGGCAGTGTACCAGATCAATCTTTCGGATTTATGGTCGTTTGGAATCCACAACGTTTCGGAGCCTATGTCAAGGCTGTAGGTAATCTCAAGACATCAGGCTACGACTACATCTGCCACGAAGACGGAACAGCGGATAATGGCTTCATTTGGACTAATGGCAAAAGCCATGTCTCAAGAATGACGATAACCACCGGAGGGATATTCAAATACTCTGATTGGCTGAGCGTCAGCAGCGGAATCGGCTACGGTGGAAGGATACTTCTTTGGGAAGATTCTAAAGGGAATCAGGCAAAGGTCGATGAGGCTTCTGCGCAAGGCATCGCTGCAGATCTCGGTGCGATTCTACATTTCGGTCGTTTCTCCGCCTATCTCGGTGTTAACTCAATCTCATTCAATTATTTTTATCCTGAGCTCGGTGTCGGATTCTCTTTCTAACTCATATTCTTGCCGTGGCAGTTTCGGTAAGAAAGACGGCTGCCGCAGGGGCATGGGGCGTCCGGAGGGGTTGCGGGAACGAAGAGACCGAGGATTGGGTTCTTCTTTATCATGGACTGGATCGGATCATCTTCAGTCTGGAGGACAACTTTCAGGCAGTTCTTCTCGTTGGAAGAATAGCCTTTCAGGAGCCATTTTGGAAGGGAGTTAGCATAGGCAGCCACAATTTCCATGCAATCATTATAGTCATCAAAAGCCTCAATCTCGTCCTGCTTACGGGAAACACTGGCAAAGATGGCTTCAGTAGTGTCATTCTTACCAATCATCTGGGCATTCATCCAGATGTCATGCTCCTCATGGACAAGGTCTTCACCTGCATAGCCCAAATTTTCCAGCATCTCGACCAACATGCGTCCTTCCTTCGAATCAAGGCCATAGACAAAATAAGGAGAGCCGAAGCCAGCCTTCAAAGCCTCCTGCGGAGTGAAATGGCGAAGCGACTCAATGGCGGAATATTCCTGACGTCCTTTCAGAATTTCCTCTGGATCGAATATGTTAGGTGCACTCATGTATCGAACCCCGTCCACGTCAACCCGGCATAATTTCATGACAGGACTCTCATAGACCATGTTCGTAAAATACTCAATGCTATGCTTTCCGGAAAACTCCCAGTAGTCAAGCATCTTGTCAAAGAACTCCTCAACTGTCATCATTCCGTAGAGGCAAAGGTAGCCAAGAGCAGCACGGTCGGTCTCAAACGCACCGCTAATCTCCCCTTCATGAAGAACTTCATCAATGTGTGGAGCAACTACGTCATAGAAATCTTTCGGGATCCAAACTTCTCTGAAATTCTCATCAGAGGTGTCTGAACCTAACAGTTTGATAGTCTCCAGAACAGATGGGAAATCAGGATAATCTAAATAGAGAGGGACACCAGGGCCAGCATTGACAAGTTTCTTCAGCAATCTAAGATCCCTCTCCAGCATCCTGCCTAACCACTCGACAGGCCTTTCGATGATGTACGCGCCAAGTCTGTCCACAAATTCGTTCTTGCGGACTTTAGTAGGGACGTCCGCTCCAAAATACTGGCGGATGTCCTCCAACTCGACTCTTGGAAAACTCTCAAGAGCCTTGAATATGGTGCTTCGCTTCTGGTTCATGAATGAAAGAAGATACTTAATAGACTATTCAACGGGAAGTGGAGCATAGGAGAATCGAACTCCTGACCTTTTGAATGCCATTCAAACGCTCTACCAACTGAGCTAATACCCCATTGGGAATGCAAAGATAGGGAAAAAGTTTTAAGTTGCAAATTAATTTGGAATAATAGTAAAAAATTCGGTCACTTCGACAAGCTCAGTGACCGGATTTCATTACCTCTCGTCCTGGAACTTGAGAACTGGCTGGCGGGCAGCAGTAGTCTCATCCGGACGTGTGATAGGGGCGTTGTGAGGAGCGCTCTTAAGAAGAGCCGGATCCTCAGCGGCCTCAATGGCAATCTTCTTCATCACCTCGATGAAAGCGTCCAGTGTCTCGATTGACTCTGTCTCAGTCGGTTCTATCATGATGGCCTGATGGAAGAGCAGAGGGAAGTAGATCGTTGGGGCGTGGAAGCCGAAGTCAAGAAGCCTCTTGGCCACATCCAGTGTGGTCGCGCCTTCTCTCTCGACCGTTCCGTCCTCGGCCTTCTTCGAGCCGTCGTTCACAAGACCGTCATAGACAAATTCGTGCTTGCAGACAGTCGGGATCGGAAGTTTGTAGAACTCCTTGAGACTCTCCTTGATGTAGTTGGCACCAAGGGTGGCATACCTTCCAACGAACTTCACATTCTCGCGGCCTAGAGACAGGATGTAGGCGTAGGCCCTTAGGATAACTCCGAAGTTGCCCAAGAAGCCAGACACTTCACCGGCTGTCTTCTCACAGCCGGCAGCATTCTTTTGTGCATCGCTCTTGCCGACTCCAGCACGTCCACGTACCTTATACTGGCCATCCTCATCTTTAACCACCTTAGGAACAGGCAGATAAGGGGCCAGTTTCTCGCACACACCGACAGGGCCTGAGCCAGGACCGCCGCCGCCGTGAGGAGTCGAGAAAGACTTGTGCAGGTTCAGGTGAAGGATGTCGAATCCCATGTCACCGGGACGTGCGACACCGATGAGCGGATTCATGTTCGCTCCATCGTAGTAGAGAAGGCCTCCGCATCCGTGGATGAGGGCGGCGATCTCCTCGATGTCCTTCTCGAAAAGACCGAGAGTGTTAGGATTCGTCATCATGATGCCGGCGATGTCGTCACCTAGCAGAGGCTTGAGGTCGTTCACGTCCACCAGGCCGTCAGCCTTAGACTTCACGACAACCACCTCCAGGCCGCAGACCGCAGCGCTTGCTGGATTTGTTCCGTGGGCGCTGTCAGGTACGATCACCTTAGTTCTCTTGAGGTCCCCGTTCAGGATGTGGTACTGACGCATTATCATCAGACCGGTCAGCTCACCGTGCGCTCCTGCACATGGGTTGAACGTGAAGTGAGCCATTCCCGTGATCGCGGCCAAAGCCTTGTCCATATTATAGTAAACCTCCAAAGCACCCTGTACCGTGGATGCCGGCTGCAAAGGATGCAGTCCAAGGAAGCCCTTCATCCCGGCGATCTCCTCGTTGATCTTAGGGTTGTACTTCATCGTGCAGCTTCCCAAAGGATAGAATCCGGTATCGACACCGAAGTTCATCTGGGAAAGATTCGTGTAGTGGCGCACGACATCAACCTCGCTCACCTGAGGAAGTCCAACAGCCTCAGTTCTTTTGAGGGCGGCAGGAATCTCATCTGATGTGACAGTCCACTCATTCTTGCCGAGGGAATAGCCGACTCTCCCATCTTTGGAGAGCTCGAATATCAATTTATCGTAATATTTCATAGTCCTTAGACCTCCTTCACCAACGCGACGAGAGCATCGATCTCAGCTTTCGTCCTTCTTTCAGTCGCACAGAAACTTACATAGCCTTCCTCTGTCTCAAGGGCAGCGAAGAATCCACCGTCGTGAAGCTTGATGTGCAGTCTCTCAACAGGCATCAACGGCTTGAGCACGAACTCCTTTAGGAACGGTTTGTCAAAGACCTCAGCGAACTTGCCGGTCTTCAGCAACTCATCGTGGAGATAGTGAGCAGCGGCATAAGAGCGGTCATTGACCTCCTTGAGACCTTTTGGTCCCATAAGCGACATATAGACAGTCACATAGAGAGCCATCAAGCTTTCGTTCGAACAGATGTTGGAAGTGGCCTTCTCGCGACGGATGTGCTGCTCGCGGGCCTGAAG
>DBKH01000106.1:13819-23801 GCA_002297815.1 Bacteroidales bacterium UBA755
CTTCCCGGAAGTTTGCGGACATATTCCTTTCTGCAGGCCATGAAGCCGACATAAGGGCCGCCGAAACTCATCGGGATGCCGAGGCTCTGGCCGTCACCGACAGCTATGTCAGCCCCCCACTCAGCGGGAGTCTTTAGCACCGCGAGAGCGGAAGGGTCACAATATTCAATGAATATTCCGCCTTCATCGTGGATAGCCTCCGCGAAGCCGGTCAGGTCCTCGATGATGCCGTAGCGGTTGATCGAAGGAACTATGACCCCGGCTACATCGTTCTTGGCGAGCTCAGCCTTGACGCTTTCAAGACAAGTCTGGCCGTCCTTGCATGGAACGAGAGTCAACTCGGTGCCGTGGTAACCTGAATATGTCTGGATAGTCTTGATTACATTCGGAAGCAGGGATGAGGAGACAAGCACACGGGACTTGCGCTTTGTGCAGGTCGGTGCCATCCTCACAGCCTCAGCAGCAGCGGTCGGACCATCGTACATCGATGCATTGCTGATGTCAAGTCCGGTCAGAGCGCAGATCATGCTCTGGTACTCGAATATGTACCTGAGGGTACCCTGAGAGATCTCGGCCTGATAAGGCGTGTACGCCGTCAGAAACTCTGAGCGGGATGTGATGTAAGGAACAACGGACGGTGTGTAGTGGTCGTAGGCACCCTGGCCAACGAACACCTTCAGTTTCTCGTCCTTCTTGTCAAGAGACTCGAAGAAGTCCCGAACCTCCTGCTCGGACATTGCCTCCGGCAGGTCATATTCACCCTTGAAGATGACATGCTTCGGGACATCGGAATAGAGGTCGTCCAAAGACTTCACCCCTATGCGATCCAGCATCGAGCGGACATCATCTTCAGTGTGAGGGAAATAAGGAAATGCGGACATACTACTTCTCGGTGTGTGCCTTGTAAGCCTCAGCGTCCATCAGGGCGTCAACCTGTGAAGGATCGCTCATCTCGACCTTGATGATCCAAGCCTCGTAAGCGTCCTCGTTGATCTTCTCAGGTGCGTCCTCAAGGTCTGGATTGACTTCGACAACCTTTCCGGAAACAGGGGAAAGAAGCTCGCTGGAAGCCTTCACGCTCTCCAAAGCACCGAACTCCTCGCCTGCCTCAACCTCATCGTCAACCTCAGGGAGGTCAGCGTAGGTGATGTCGCCAAGTTCCTTCTGGGCGAAATCAGAAATACCGATGACGGCGATGTTGCCCTCAACTTTTACCCACTCATGGTCCTCGCTGTAACGGAGGCCTTCTATTACTTTGCTCATAGTGAATTTATTATTTATGAATATATTATCAAACCTTTTTGCATGCTGAAACGCCTGCGGAATCTTTACTTTTTATAATTTGTCTGATAGAATCTCTTCTTGACAACCTTTCCATGGAACACCTTCTTGCGGATGCGCACGGAAAGCGGAGCGTCAAGCGCACCGTACTCTCTCTTCACGAGAGCGAAACAGATGCTCTTGCCAAGGGATATGCTGTGATAGCCGGTGGTCACGACTCCGACCTCAGTGCCGTCCTCAAGCTCGACCGGATAGCCGGCGCGAGGAATAGCCTTGTCCTGGAGCTCGATGCCCACGAGCTTCATCTTCGTACCGTTGGCCTTCTGGTCAGCAATGGCCTCCTTGCCGATGAACTCGTCCTTGTCCAGTTTGCAGAACATGCTGAAGCCGGCTGCTACTGGAGAGATTTCCGGAGTGAGTTCGTCACCGTACAGAGGCAGTCCAGCCTCGAAACGGAGTGTGTCACGGCAGCCAAGTCCGCAAGGAACCACACCAGCCTTTAGGAAAGCGTCCCAGTACTTCACGATGAGGCCAGGGGCGGCATAGATCTCGAATCCATCCTCTCCGGTGTAGCCAGTACGGCTGATGATGACCCTTGTTCCGGCATCCTCGAAATCCTTGAATGTGTAGAATGTCAGTTTGGCTGCGTCAGCAGCGAAACCGAGAACCTTCACGAGAGTCTCCTCGGCCTTAGGTCCCTGAAGAGCGATCTGGCCCCACTTGTCGGAATCGTTGACCAGCTTCACATCGTAGCCTTCAGCGTGGTCCTTGATCCAAAGGAAATCCTTCTCGATGTTGGCAGCGTTCACGACCAACAGATAGTGATCTGCGGTAAACTCCTTGTAAACCAGAAGGTCATCCACGGTGCCACCGTCAGGGTAAAGCATCATCCCGTACAGAACCTGACCAGGAACCATAGGGCGAATGTCATTTGTGAATATGTGGTTGACGAACTTTTCCGCGTCTGGGCCGCTGACGAAGATCTCACCCATGTGAGAGACGTCGAACATACCCACATTGCCACGGACCGCCAGATGCTCCTCGGTGATCGAAGAGTACTGAATCGGCATGTCGAATCCAGCGAAAGGACTCATCTTGGCTCCGAGAGCCACATGACTGTCGTGCAGACAGGTTACTTTGAGTTGCTCCTCCATAAAATCAATTATCAGTGTTTAGTATAAATTCTTGTATTATGAAATTCTTAAATAATAGTCTGGTAATCTTTGCTTGTCAACTTATTCTTTAACGCTTACTAAAGCGCGAGCCTCAGCCCGAATGTGCCTTTGATGTTCTTAGCCGGCATATAGGATCTGTTGGTGATGCGGCAGGCATCCCAACGGCTGGCGCAGCTTCCGCCACGAAGAATTCTCGTTCCACCTTCAGTAGCGCCAGTTGGACCCGTCTGAGCGTCTTCTGAATATTCCCCCGCACGGTCGTAGCACCACTCCCAGACGTTGCCGCTCATGTCGAATATTCCCAACTCATTGGCCTTAAGCGTCTTTACATTATGAGACTTTGACTTGGCATTGTCAAGGAACCACATCGCATCGTAGTCGTTTGATCCGCTGAAGCCATAGTGACGAGATTTCTGACCACCTCTAGCGGAATATTCCCACTCAGCTTCGGTAGGAAGACGGAACTTACGTCCGGTCAAGGCGTTGAGCCTACTGATGAATGTCTGACAGTTGTACCATGAGACATTCCCTACCGGTTTTTGTGGCTCGTCCAAGTCATTCAAATAAGGGACAGAACCCATCACAGCGTTCCAAAGGGCAACGGTCACCTCGGTCTCCCCTATCTCGAAATCATCAAGGGTAACTTGATGAGCAGGAACTTCATTATCTGGATAATTGAAATTCATATACGGAGCATCCGCAGAAGTGTAACCCATCTTGAATGTTCCACCTTTGACCTTCACCATCTTGAATGTCACTCCCCCGACAGTGAATACTTCCAGCTTCGCATCCGAAGCATCGATTTTCTCACGGTCAATAGTAGTTCCTTCAATCGGTCCCAAAACAGCGTCTGTCAACACATCCTCGGTCAGTTGGGCTAGCCTGAATCCGACTTTGGCCTTGCTGGTGTGGCAATCCACTTCCATCCTCTCAAGTAGGGTCCTGACAACCTTTCCATCCTTATCAGCGGGCCCTTCTGGATTGACTGCCAATTCCATCGGCTTGAAATATTCATCGCTTGTAGCACCGTCAGGCACAGCGTCATAACTGTCAAGGCACCATTCTGCGACTGACGTGAAAACCTTCCCGTTCTGAACCCTTTGGGCATATTCCCACTGGGCCTCGGTCGGAAGAATGAATATCTTGCCGGTAGCCTTGTTCAGTTTGCCGAGGAACTTCACAGCATCTACCCAAGACACCATATCGACCGGAGCATCAGGGTTCTGCACAGAGCTCGGATTGCTGCCCATCACAGCAGTCCACAAAGCCTGTGAGACCGGTTTGGCACTGATAACGAATCCATCAAGAGCCACCTCGTGAGGAATTCCGTTCGTTACCTTCCTGCGATTGTCTGCGGAAAGTCCCATCGTGTAGTGACCGGCTGGAATCTTGACCATTTCAAACGTAACGTCACCAACGGTATATTCCATCTGATAGTCCACTTTCACGGGCTTCTGCACCGTTGTCTTACAAGCCGAAATCGACAGCGCTGCCGCCAAAACGGCAAACATATTTAAGAATTTATTCATTTTACGTAATATTCCTAAAAATCACAATTCCAAATGTAGTGAAAAACTTTCAATTTGAAAACTCTCTTAACGAATGTCGCGGATTTTCCGGTGAAGATTTTCAGGAAGGAGATCGGTCAGATGGGCTCTGGCACTTTGAGAAACATAAATCTTTTTAATGGAAGCTCCGTAGAACGCGTCATCCCCAATGAACTCCAAGCCCGCTGGTAGAACAATTTCCTCCAAAGACTCGCACGCAAGGAACGCTCCCGCACCGATAGCCTTAAGTCCCTTGTTGAATTTCACCTTGCTCAACGAGAAGCACTCCTCAAAAGCTCCGTCCCCGATGGCGATCACCCCAGCAGGACAGCTTACCGAGCGGAGTTCCCAGCAGCCAAAGAAAGCCCCATCACCAATGAACACCAAGTCTTTAGGCAAACGGATGCTTTTCAGCCAGCCACACTCGCGGAAAGCCTCTCTGCCGATGTGAGTGATGCTTTGAGGAAGGAATATCTTGTCCAAAAACGATGCTCTCTCTTCTTCAGGAATATCCTCACCTATCTTCCTGTCCTCAGCCATGTACGGTTGAAAAGCGAAGGCCCCATCGCAGATGATTCTCGTGCCATCCTTAACGTGGACCTCACTTGGATAGTTCTCCGCGTCAAGTAGCTTTGTGCCATCTGAGGAGTAGTTACAGCAATTGTCATTGTCCCAGACATCACATGCACGGTCCATGTCAGTGGCCGACGTGTCAAGTCTGAGAGCCTGTAGCCAGTCTTGCATATTCAAATACTTATTTTCAGAAAGATTTCAGGAAGTCGAGATCCTTTTTCAGCATAATCTTTGGCTCCATCAAGGCTACTTTTTGGAACAGTTTGAACTGATTTGCCTTGGAAAGATAGACTTTGTCCTCGTGTTTTCCTTTCCTCCACCATTTGTAGAAGCTGATTGGATCATTCTCAAAAGGGATTCTGGCGAGAATCTCAGAAGTGTAGCCCGGAAAATCAATTGTTAGGCCAAGGCCCATGAACTGTTTGTAGTACTGTTGGTCAGCCCTGCGCAGTTTGCTCATTAAGGGGTTATAGACCTCAAACTGATCAACTTGCATCGTCTTTTCCCTGACGATCATTCTATGGATTCTGACCGGATCGAAGTTCAGCCACGCACCGACCCTCAAAGTCTTTGGCCCTTCTTCCGTGTCAAGGGTCAATTCATCCATTGAATAATAAACCTTCTCTGAATCGAGAGGAAAGACTGGATCGGTCTCTGCCATAATCATTAATCTCAACTTTCGCAAGTAGGCAATTGCTTGCTGTATAAACATTATCTCACGTTCGAGGGTGACTGCCCACCCACATCAATTTACGTTACCCCCTCCCTAAATCCCTCCCCTCGGGGGAGGGAATGCGCTTCGCGCACCCCTTGGGTCTTTTACGTTACCCCCTTCCTAAATCCCTCCCCTCGGGGGAGGGACTTGCTTTCACTGCAAGCAGTGAAGATAAAAGGTGTTTCGCAAATGCGAAACTTAAGTCATTAATTTAAGAACTTATGGGCAAATATATGCAAAAAAAACGTTCCCCGAAAGCTAGAAATGGAATTTCTTGTGTTTAAGCCAAAGACCATAGACTTCGCTGACATTGCCGGCTGTGACAAAAGATTTGATGTTTTCACGTTTGAGGAACTCCATCAGATTAGAAAATTCCTCTTGCGTAAGAAGGGACTGAATCTCTATGCTCTTCTCTCCCGTGTAGCCTCCAATCACTTCATAAAGGCTGCAACCACGACCCAATTCATCAATAATGAAACGACGGATTTTATCGTAGTCTCCTGAGATAATACAGACTCTTTTACGTTTGTTCAGGCTAGCTGTGAAATAGTCCACGACAAGTCCGTTGATCCATGTACCAATTAGGCCGATAATCACCATCTTGAATGGGTTGATGGCGAATGCAGTACAGCAAATCACAGCTCCTGCTACTGTCACCGAAGCTCCTATGTCGAAGTGGAAATACTTGTTCACAATCTTGGCCAAAATGTCAAGTCCGCCTGTGGAGGCGTTGATGTTGAACAGAATCGCCTGAGACACACTTAGCAATAAGACAAAGCAACAGAGGTCAAACCAGATGTCGCCCATCACGGAAGTTGTGCCCGGTTCGATAAGGCGTTCATAAGGCATTACCCATGCCCAAAAATCCATCAGAGGTCCGAGAATCATCGCGGTATAGACAGTCTTTGCTCCGAACTCTTTTCCAATTAAAAGCCACGCAAGAACGAGCAAAATGGCATTGATGATGGTCACGAAGATTGAAACTTTAATCTGAATACCGAAGAAGGACTCACATATTCCTGAAAGGACAATGGATAGTCCGGATATGGTTCCGATGATCAGTTTGCTAGGCACAAGGAAATAATAGACTGCGGCTGCCGCGACTAGCATTCCGAGTGTCATTACCACTACATCTTTCCAGAATTTGCCGGTCATGACCATGCCAGTGATATTTTTAATTTTATCGTTCATTTTACTGCCATACCAAAAACTTGGAGCAAAGTTAGGATTATTTTCCTAATGCTTTTCTTCATATTCAAGAAAATTCCTAAAGAAAACGCAGAAAATGCAACTGAAAGAGGAAAAATGCTAACTTTGCTGCCGTTTTGAAATAAATTGAATATGGTCAGAGCTAAAGAGAGTAAGGCTAAAGGCTTCTTTTTCGGGATTTTAGCCGCGGTTAGTTACGGTGTAAACCCTCTTGGTGCAAAGTACCTTTACGAGGAGGGATTGAATGTTGAGTCGGTGCTGTTTTATAGGTACGGACTGGCAGCATTGATTATAGGGCTGATTATGGTGGGGAAGATTCTTATGCATAGGAAGGTCACTTCGGCAAGCTCAGTGACCGGCCGGACTTCGGTCACTGAGCCTGCCGAAGTGGCCGGAAACATCGAGACATTCAATGTAAGCCGAGGCGAACTCTCAACCCTAATAGCCCTAGGACTCCTGTTCGTAATCTCTTCTCTTACCCTATATTGTAGTTTTCTCTACATGGACAGCGGAGTAGCCTGTTCCCTTCTCTTCGTCTATCCCGTCATGACAGCCGTGCTGATGGCCATGCTCTACGGTGAGAAGATCACGAAAGCCACCGCTGCCGCAATAGCCCTATCACTTGTCGGAGTGCTCTTACTGTATAAAGGTGACGGGGAAACGGTCCTCAGCACTGTAGGAGTACTTCTCGTGATGATCTCCGCCCTTAGTTACGCCCTCTACATCATTGTGGCCAACCGAGCCTCCGCTCCGCAATCCGAACTAGAGTCCAGCCACAACAGATTCTCCAAGTACCTACCACACAGAGCAACCATCCACCGACTTGACATGTCCGCGATGAAGCTGAGCTTCTACGTGCTGATCGTCTGCGCTGTGTCAATGGTCCTGTTCTCGCTCACTTCACCCGAACGTCACCTCATGCCACTTGTCACTGGACGTGAGTGGGGATATTCATTGATGCTCGCCATCGTTCCGACGGTGTTCTCTCTGGTTTCGATGGGCATCTCAGTCCGCATCATCGGTTCCACTCCAACCGCCATCATGGGCGCGCTTGAACCACTGACAGCTGTCGTGATTGGTCTTACCGTCTTCCACGAGGCCTTGACTGTCAATCTGGCAGCTGGGATTCTGCTGATCCTCACTGCGGTGATCACAATCATCCTCAGCAAGGGCAATGCTTCTGCCTAAGCTATTTTGGCACATACTTTGGTTACTTCTCTGCTCGGTTAGTAATTATTAAAATATTACTAAGAGCATAACTATGAAAAGAATAATAACATCAATTTGCTTGTTACTGCTAGTAGCAGCCGCAAGTTTTGCGCAGACTGAAAAGCGTATCTACACTTCATCAGAGAAGATTGCCATTGAAAATGCCAGAATTAAGGCAGACTCAACCTTAAGGGCAAAGTCAAAGCAGGATGCCAAGGCATTGAAGGAACTTCAGAAAAGGATTGAAGCACAGCAGGATTCCATAGCCTATGACAATGCTGTCAAGGCACTGGATTCGTTGGATTTCGTACTTGAAGCAGACAAGATCATCTTTAAGTACGGAGACATGGCCTATGTTCAAAGCAACACTAATTTCATTTCTCTGTCTGATGACAAAGCCGTTGTTCAGGTTGCACCGTTCAATGGCGGTGGCCCAAATGGTGTAGGAGGCATCACTCTTGATGGACGAGCCTCCAACATCAAGATGGTAACCGACAAAAAAGGTACAATCACCTATTCCATGAATATTCAGGGAGCGGCTATCTCTGCCATTGTGACCATTACCTTACCGAAAGGTTCGAACAATGCCACGGTAGCGATTGATCCAACTTTCAATTCCAACAGAATAACGCTAAGCGGCAGACTTCTTCCGAAAAGCGAATCTAGGGTTTTCAAAGGGTCCTCAATCTAAAAGCAAGCTGCATCTTCTTGAGGAGTCTTAATTCAAAACAGCTTATTGCAAAATCGAGAATTTGCCAATCTAACACAATGTGAGTAACTTTGCTGCCCTTTTCTTCAAGGGCAGCATTGTATTTATGAACAAAATCAAAGAGATACTCCGAATAGGCCTGCCTATCATGCTTGGGCAGGCTTGTGTCATTATACTAGCGTTCGCGGACAACATCATGATTGGATGGCACAGCGTGGATGAACTCGCAGCCTCATCGTTCGTGAACAACATCATGAATTTGTTCATAATGACTGAGCTTGGATTCGCTACTGGAATGACTCCGATGATTGGGGCGCACAATGGGACAGGCAACATTAAAGGGATAGGGACCACGCTAAAGAATGGGTTGATTGCGAACGGGATTATCGGAGGAATCAGCGTAGTGCTGCTCACCGTGATTTACTTTTGTCTCGGACTGTTTGGCCAAGCACCTGAACTGATGCCGTTCATCAAGCCATACTTCATCATCATCGGTATCTCTAGCCTATTCGCTCTCGGCTTCAACGTTCTCAAGCAGTTCACGGACGGCATCTGCAAGCCAATGATTTCCATGACATTGCTTATCGTAGGAAACCTTCTCAACATATTCGGGAACTGGGTACTGATCTACGGTAAGCTCGGTTTCCCTGAGATGGGGCTCACTGGTGCGGGAATCAGCACACTCGTCTCCAGAGCAGTGATTCTGATTGCGTTCGTAGCTTACATATTCAAGTCAAAAAGGATGAATGAATATACTCGTGCAATCAAAGAGGCAGTATTATCGCGTAGCGATGTCAGATGCGTTTTCAAGATGGGCTACCCCATCGGGATACAGATGGCTCTGGAGACTTCCACTTTCACATTCGCTGCTGTGATGGCGGGTTGGCTTGGTGTTCTGGAATTAGCTGCGCATCAGGTAGTCCTGACAATCTCGCAGCTGTTCTTCTTGATGATGCAGGGCCTCTCTTTCGCTGTCTCGATCCTCGTCAGCAACGCCTTCGGCAGAAAGGACATAGGAGCTATTCGTGAATATGCCCGCAAAGGTTACTTCATGACCCTCGGCATCTCCGCCACTCTGTCGATTATCCTATACTGTTTCCGCTACCAAGCTGCGGGAATATTCAGTGATTCTCCTGAAGTGACAGCCCTTGCCGTCTCGCTCTTCTTCCTTCTCTTCGCCTACCAGTTCGGTGACGGCCTCCAGCTTTGCTTCGCCAATGTTCTGCGAGGCATCCAAGACGTAAAGCCGATCATGTACGCAGCCTTCGTCAGCTACTACCTCATTGCCATTCCATCCGCCTACATCCTTGGCTTCAAGGCAGGCCTAGGCATTCAAGGAATATGGCTGGGCTTCCCTATCGGCCTCACCCTAGCCGGCCTCTTCTTCTACGCCCGCTACCGCACAGATCTCAAAAAACTCCGCCACCTTTAATCCATTTTAGTCCACATACCTTTTAAACCCCAATTAATCTCCATTAATTCCCTTTTCGTTGCTCAAACCCTTCTCTCTGCTCCCTTCAACGACATTATCGCCCTTTTTCATCGTCCAAACCCTCCACTCTGC
>DBKH01000106.1:23941-56513 GCA_002297815.1 Bacteroidales bacterium UBA755
TCCAAACCCTCCACTCTGCTCCCTTCAACGACATTATCGCCCTTTTTTGTCGTCCAAACCATCCACTCTGCTCCCTTCAACGACATTATCGCCCTTTTTCGTCGTCCAAACTCTCCACTCTGCTCCTTTCTACGACATTATCTCCCTTTTTCGTCGTCCAAGGGTGCCAACAAGCATTTCAGCGAAGCACTTTCCACGATTTCGCTCTCGTTTAGGCTTCTGCACGGTCACTGAGCCTGTCGAAGTGACCGCACGACAAGTCACTTCGGCAAGCTCAGTGACCAAACAATGAGGATCCTAACCAGGATTATCGGAATTGGTACCACAAAAAGTGCTCTGTGGTACCAAATCGCTTGTACTATGGTATTGGTTACACCACAGAGCGTTCCTTTGTACGAAATAATCGATAAAGGCCATCGTTTTTACATGATTTTTGCAGGAGGAGCGGTTTCTGGAATAACCTGCAGGATTCGAGATAGGGTTCCCGATGAGTTTGCGGTGCTGGTTTTGAGGGGATAATCTTATGGCATCAAAACATAACGAAATCGACATGCTTCATGGACCATTGTTCATGAAGATTCTTTTGTTTGCCCTGCCGTTGGCTGCGAGCAGTGTGCTTCAGCAACTGTTCAACTCGGTGGATGTAGCGGTAGTTGGAAGGTTCGCAAGCAGTGAGGCACTAGCAGCTGTGGGGAGCAACGCACCGGTCATCAACTTGTTGGTCAATTTGTTCGTAGGAATCTCAATGGGAGCCAACGCCATCATCTCCAACCACATCGGGCAGAATGACAAGGACAAGATCCGCAGCGCAGTGAGCACATCAGCGGTCGTGGCACTGTTCAGCGGCATATTCCTTATGATCCTTGGAACAGCGGTCGCTGGGCCAATCCACAGAATGATGGGAACCCCTACAGAAGTCACTAGGATGGCAGTTTCTTATCTGCGAATATATTTCCTTGGGATGCCGTTCATCATGATCTTCAATTTCGGGTCAGCTATCCTCAGAAGTATTGGAGACACTCAGAGGCCACTCTACATTCTGATTGCGGCAGGGCTTATCAACACCGTTCTTAACCTTCTGTTTGTCATCGTGTTCCACATGGGAGTTGAAGGTGTGGCGATTGCAACGGGAATATCCAATCTATTCAGTGCAGTAATGGTAGTCCTGATTTTGCTTCGAGAGCAGGATCCTTACAAGCTACATCTTGACAAGATGCGCATCCAAAAGAACGAACTGTCTCACATGTTGGAGATCGGTGTGCCGGCAGGTCTGCAAGGTGTGGTCTTCTCCATCTCCAACGTAATCATCCAAGCAAGCATCAACAGTTATGGATTCAATGCAGTGGCCGGCTCAGCTGCTGCCTTGAACTTCGAGATGTACTGTTACTTTGTCATCGCGGCCTTCAATGGGGCAGCAATCAGTTTCGTGGGGCAGAACTACGGAGCAGGGAATATGGACAGGGTCAAAAGGGTGTTCCTGATCTGCATGGGACTTGGGACGATTTCCTGCTTTGCTCTCAACTGGATCTTCGCTGGATGGTCCGACTTTTTCCTCGGTCTGTTCACCGACTCGGATGCCGTAAAGGAATTCGGCTCAATCAGAATGCAAACGGCTCTTGTATTTCAAGGTCTGGCTTGTCTCTACGAAATACCGGGATCAGCCCTGCGAGGCATGGGGCGGTCTATGCTGCCTACTCTGCTGACCGTTTTCGGGACTTGCGTCCTTCGCATAGTTTGGGTGTACGCTGTCTGCCCTGTGTGGAAAGGATATCATGCCTTGATGTTCGTCTATCCAGTCTCGTGGACTATCACCGGCATCATGGTCATGACCGCCTGGCTTTTCACTTATCACAAGATCCGCCAGAAATCATTAAATATTGACCGGATGAATCACTTTATTCCGTAGGTTTGTCTGGCAGAACGTCAATTCACCGGACAATTTCCACGAGGGAACTCCTCCTAAAATCCTACTCAACACCATGGCTTTCCTCCAAATAATAATTTTCGAATATTTCCCTGAGGCGCTTTGGGTCATGGATTATGTCACGGAGCGTCTGCAGACCAGAGGCGTTTCTGGATTCGGGAATATAAAGTTTAAGGTAACCACCGTAGTCATATTTCTCGGACATGTGTTCAAGCAGCCTTTGCCAATGAGCCTCCTTGTCCAACTCTGGATAGTGTTCCATGCCGAACTGCACGGTGCGACGCAGAATCCTCATCGGGTCGATGTCCCGATCAGCCTCAGCGACTATCTTGCCGTAGATGCTCCTTGGCTCACTGCCGTTTGATGCGCGGTGATCCTCTGCGGCTTGGGCTACCGTCTCTATCTGTTCGGAAGTGAACCATTTCCTTAGGTTCGGATCCTCACGGATGATGCGGCCTGAAGACAGGTGATGAACGTCCCTGCCATCGATGAGACCTGTGTCGTGGAATGCCGCAGCGGCATAGAGCATGTTCTTGTCCACGTCATAATGAACGGACATATTCATTGCCTCCTCAATCACCTTGCGGACATGGTCTTCCCGATGGGCTTTATCAAAAACGGCATAGCGAGGAATTATCTCATTCTCAACATACTGCACAAGTTCTTGATTCAACATATTCATAGATTATTGCCGCTTTTTTCATTCATCAGTGAAGCCAACAGTCCCTTGCATCCTTCGGTGATGTCTCGGTAGGTCTTCTCGAAATCACCTGTGTACCAAGGATCAGAGACATCCGAGTCCTTGCCAGCATATTCCATCATCATGTGGACCTTAGACATATTCATCGGACTGAGAATCCGCGAGAGAAGCCTCTTGTTCGACGTGTCCATGATGACAATGACATCATATTCAGAAGATTCCGCATCCGAGATTCGATGAGCATTATGCCTTGAGAACGGGATTCCGTGAGCATTCAGCGTCCGTTTCGCTGGTGGGTAGATGTCGTTCCCTTCCTCCTCGTAAGACACCGCGGCTGAACCGACACGAACGGCATCAAGGACTTCCGTCCTTTCCGACCAATCGGTCCGATCCGGCCATGCAGCCTGCGATACCGGTCGCTGAGCCTGTCGAAGCGGTCGCTGAGCCTGTCGAAGCGGTCGCTGAGCCTGTCGAAGCGACTCCCCTTCAACCCTTACCCCTGATTTACGAACCAGATCCTTGAAAATAAACTCAGCCATCGGACTCCGGCAAATGTTCCCATGACAGATAAAAAGCACACTCTTCATGTCTTAGAAGTGTTAAATCTATTAATAATCTCAATAAGTAGTTGAATGCTTGCTTGAGCGTCAATCCTTGTGCGCATTATCTCAGCATAAATGACATTCTTTCCACAAGCCATAATAACGCCATCTTACATACTTTCAATTCTTACACAAGATTCTCAGGGAGGTAAAGTGGTACATATTTTTGCTTATCCGCCATAGTGTTATACGGAATTTCCTATAAATATATAAATTTTTATATTCACTTCAAACAGCGGTATGAATCTTTCATGTTGTCGGAATAGTGCATATTCCCCTGAACAACCTCTACCTTCTCCTTTGTCCGAGATATCGACTTTCTCCCGGACAAGAATATCTACAGTCAACTTTTGTCCGGGCAATTAGCCTTTCTCCGGACAAAATGTTCTTTTGACTCCTCTTGTCCGGTAATGTGGCTTTCCACCGGACAAACAGCCTCACCAACTTTGCATTCCAGCAAAAACGACTTTCATCGGACGACATCTCCGCTGCAGATTTTCCAATGCCATCGAAAGAGATTCTCACCTTTCCGCTACCAAAGGGAAAAGCGAATCAATCTCGTACCGGGACAAACCAAGTACCCGGCTGACTTGGCCGTTGGAGGAACGAAATTCATATCGGAGTTTACGGGCGAGGTCGAATTTCTGAGGCTTGGTCAAGTCCTTGATGGAAAAGACGCCGTAGTCAGACCGCAGCAACGAACTCAGACGAGAGAACAGTTCAGCATCAGTCAGGAATTCACCGTCATCGAGTCCGGCTGCCAATTCCGCATACGCCTCCACGTTCTTGCTCACCATCATGAAGTAGTGATGCGCGTCCCGGAACATCGCCATACCAAACTTGAGGACACAGTAATTCCACGGGGCAACGTAGCCATTGATGACCTCCCACTCTCCCGGAAGTATAGGGGTGCGGCATCTGAACATCTTCCTCCTGTCATCCACGAATATCCTACCCAATGCCTTTCCCTTTGGCCAGTCCAAAAAGTAATAGCGCCCAGTACCCCATGGATAACTGAACGGTGTGTGAGCTGGATCAGCCACATAACCGTTGCGGTTGGTATAGACGATGCTATTGCGCAATGAGCCCAGATCTTCTATGGGCTTGAGTGTGATTTGAAGACCTTTCATCAGAGGAAACAATCTCGCCAACCTTTTCTTTATGAACGCCCAGAACGCCAAGACAGAGTTCTCCTCCGCTGAAACCACAAAATGAAAATGGTTGTTCATCACCTCGAACGCGATAACCCAAACCTCCGGAAACAAGGCCGCAGCCTGCGCCACCACATTCATGACAAACACAAGATCCTCATCCCGCACAAAAAGCAACGGAGTATCCTTACCTGAAGTATAGGCGTGCCAATACGGTCCACCAGACCGGAACGTCGCCTCGCAACATCCCTCCTTTTCTTTGAATATGCTCATTTAATTTATCGAATATTTTTTGTCCGGCCAAATCCCATTTCCACGGACATAATCCCTGATTTCAGCACTTTGTCCGGCAGATAAGGCCAATACCGGACAAACAGTGCTGTCTGACCTCGATCCACCAGAAGTTCAGAGAAGCCCACATTTGTGCGAGTTTGTCCGGCCAAACCACGATTCCCCGGAGGAAATGCCATTGAGAGGCTGTTTGTCCGGACGAATGGCGTTTCTCCGGAGAAAACCGACATTTGTTGACATCTCAGCAGCCGGACTGTTCAGGCAGCACAAGTTTTTCCTTGTCCCATACAGTCCCACGGATTATGGCATTGACCATCTTTCTCGTCACGCTGTCACCTACTGTCGGCAAAGATATTTCCTCCTGATATTTGTTCGGGCAAGGAGATATCCTGACGTTGTCTTCTTCCCTCAGCTGGGCAAGCGCGTCATCCACCCAATAGCGGATTCCGACAATTATTCCCTGCTCGTACAGAGCCCTGACGATGTTCAAGACATCACGGAAATAGCCACAAACATTATAGCTTATCTCGAAATGCCACAAGCCATCATCTTCCCGAACCGGCCATAGATGAATGCGGGCGTAGGCGACATCAAGGCAGTGATACGGTGAGTTACCGTCTTTCCACCTTATGAAATCCTCCTGAGAGTCAAGGTCATATTCTTCAAGATTATACCCCTTGCTGGAACGACGGAAAACTTCTCTGTCATCCGAATCGGCATATTCATCAATGGAATCCGGTTCAACATCATCACGTGTCCTATATGCGACATAGGCCAACCTCCAATAATGCATGTAGGTGTTCAAAGTCATCTCATCCAAAACTGTCAGCGGACTTTTGCGCACATTCTCAAGAAGTTCAGCCTCAGCCTCCGGGTTTTCGACACGTCTGTACAAAGGGCAAATACCGTTCAACACCGAACGCCTGATTGTGCCATGTCTCTTCCAATATGGAAGATTCTCTTCGATATATTCTTTGTACTTATCTGGAGCCACGCACACGGCATCCACAATTTCCTTGACATAATCCTCCAAACGGAGCAACGGCTCACGGACATCGGTATAAACATGCTCAAGATCACGCACTTCACCGACATAAGGCTGGCTCCGAAGGTCGATGCACCTGTGGTGATTGTCGCCCATCAGAAGATAATGGAAACCGCGATAGTTCCCTGTGGATATCCAGTACCAGATATTCCCGTTCCGGTCACGTTTGTCCTCACCCCAATAGTACCGCCTTCCCGGAAGATGTATTTCCAGCCACAGGGAGCGTCTCTCATCATCACCCATCACCTTGAGACGACGCATCTCATTTTCGATCCGGAGCATCACCTCTAAAGAGGCATCATCCACCACATTGCCGTTAAGCGCTCCGTCAAGGCATAACAGTGGCCAAAGTTCCTTATATTCAGGAACAATAATGTTGTTTACCATATTGATAATATTTAGTCCGGGATAATTGCGTTTACCCGGATGAATCACTTTATTCAGCAGGTTTGTCCGGCAGAACGCCAATCCACCGGACAAGCTTTTACTCTCAGTAGTTTTGTCCGGCTAAACGGGGTTCAGACGGACAAGTTCTCGATTCAGAAATTGACGTGTCACTTCGACAGGCTCAGTGACCGTAAGCGAATACTTTCCCTATGGAGGGTAGCCTCTTTCCTGCACGATCTTATAGTCAGCACTTGTTCCCAATTGGCTAAGCCTTGAACTTATCTTTGAATATCCCTCCTGCTTCATACCCAATATCAATCTATCCTCACGTCGCCACGAAACAACAAAAAAAGCGAGTCAGGTGCGATATAACCTAACTCGCTTTGCGGGCTCTTGGCACCGCGGCATTCAGTCTTATTACAATCCTAGAAGCATCCTCTTGATGCTGCCATGGGATGCAGTGCTATGATTATTCCGATTCAGTATTGACCAAAAGGAAATACATTATTGATTATCAATCAATACTCTTCCTCGTTAAAGAAGAAATCCTCCTTAGTTGGGTAGTCCGGCCAGATGTCCTCGATGGATTCATAGACTTCTCCATCGTCCTCAAGCTCGGTTAGATTCTCGATGACCTCTTCGGGGGCACCGGAGCGGTTGGCGTAGTCGATAAGTTCTTCCTTTGATGCTGGCCATGGAGCATCGTCCAGGCTACTGGCAAGTTCAAGTGTCCAATACATATTCGTGAACAATTTAATCGTTAACAATCATTATAATAAATCAACAAGCCACAAAAGCGGCCCTATTTGCCCCAAAGATATGCAAAAAATCATAACAATAAGTATTTTTTGCCTAATTTTGTAGACTTGGAGGTTGTTTCAACAACCGTACCAAAAGAAGAGATTAAGAATATGTCATACGAGAAACAGGAAATATACGAGGAAAGGACAACCGCCCAGATTGCCGGCCATGTCAAGGAGATTCTCAGGCTTTTAGGCGAAGATCCTGAAAGAGAGGGGCTTGTAAAAACTCCGGAGAGGGTCGCGAAGGCATTGCAGTTCCTCACGCAGGGATATTCACAGAACGGGACTGAAATCATCCAGTCCGCCATATTCGATGAAGAGTACCGTCAGATGGTTTTGGTGAAGGACATTGAGCTTTATTCCACCTGCGAGCACCACATGATGCCGTTCCTCGGAAAATGCCACGTGGCGTATATTCCTAATGGTAAGATCACTGGGCTGAGCAAGATAGCTCGCATAGTGGAGACTTTCGCGCGGAGGCTTCAGGTGCAGGAGAGGCTGACGGTCCAGATTAGGGACTGCCTCGACAACGCGTTGCATCCGCTTGGGGTGGCTGTTGTGATTGAGGCCATGCACACATGCATGTCGATAAGAGGAGTGCAAAAAGCCAACGCAACGACCACTACGTCAGCGTTTTCAGGGGCGTTCCTCACTTCGGCTAGGACAAGGAATGAATTTTTGAATTTGATAAAATAAAAACATAACGATATGTCAAACAAGATAATACTGACAGGCGACCGCCCAACCGGACGCCTCCACATCGGCCACTACGTTGGCTCCCTGAGGAACAGGGTGGCCATCCAGAATGCTGGTGACTACAAGAAGATGTTCGTCTTCATCGCTGACGCGCAGGCACTCACCGACAACTTCGACAATCCTGAAAAAGTACGCCAGAACATCATCGAGGTGGCGCTTGACTACCTCTCAGTCGGTCTCGACCCTGCCAAAGTGACAATATTCATCCAAAGCATGATCCCGGAGCTCACAGAGCTGACGTTCTACTACATGAACCTTGTCACAGTGGCGAGACTCCAGCGCAACCCTACCGTCAAGGCTGAAATCCAGATGCGCGGCTTCAGCCAGGACGGTGAGGAGCAGGCATTCGGAAGCGGCCTTCCAGTCGGCTTTTTCTGCTACCCTATCTCCCAAGCCGCTGACATCACGGCTTTCAAGGCTACGGATGTGCCGGTCGGAGAGGACCAGAAGCCTATGCTGGAGCAGGCCGTGGAGATCGTCCGCAGCTTTAACAGAATCTACGGAGAGACTCTCGTCGAGCCAAAAGCCGTCCTGCCTTCCAACGCTGCCTGCCTCAGACTCCCTGGCACCGATGGCAAGGCGAAGATGAGCAAGTCCCTGGGCAACTGCATCTACCTCGCAGAATCAGCGGAAGAGATGCACAAGAAGGTGATGTCGATGTACACCGACCCTCAGCACATCAATGTCAGCGACCCTGGCCACGTTGAGGGCAACACCGTCTTCACCTACCTCGATGCGTTCTGCCGCAACGAGCACTTTGGCCTTTATCTTCCTGAATATGCCAACCTCGACGAACTGAAGGATCACTACAGAAGAGGCGGTCTCGGTGACGTGAAGGTCAAGAGGTTCCTTGAGAAGATTCTCAACGAGGAGCTAGAGCCGATTCGCGCCCGCAGGAAGGAATACGAGAAGGACATCCCGGCCGTTTACGAGATTCTCAAGAAAGGAAGCGAGGCAGCCGAAGAGGTCGCTGCCGCCACCCTCTCAGATGTCAAGAAGGCGATGAAGATTGACTACTTCGATGACAAAGAGCTCATCGCTGAGCAGGCCAAAAGGTTCAGCAAGTAGTAGGAATATACCAACCCTAGTGTTCACCTATCCCCCGTGCGCGGTAAGGTAGCTGGCACGCACCGGGGATAGAGTCAATGGTGGCCCGTGTGCGGAATGGCCGATGCCACGCACGTGGAATGACGGCAGACCTATGTTCAGTGGATTGACAGCATAACAGACAACATAACTGACAGCCTACAGACAGAATGATTAGAAAAGCCACAGAGAAGGACATACCCGCAGCGATGGAGCTTTTCTCCGCTGCCAAGAGTATCATGCGCTCGGACGGGAACATGACTCAGTGGGAGGACGGCTATCCAAACGAGGGGATAGTGCGCTCAGACATCAGCAAAGCCGGTGCCTACATCGTTGAACATGAGGGGAAGCTTGTAGGCTATTTCGCCCTCCTCCCCTTCCCCGAGCCGACATATTCATCAATCCACGGTAAATGGCTGGATGAAAACTCTCCCTACTATGTAATCCACCGCATCGCCAGCACCCCTGAGAGCCACGGAGTGTTCCGCGAAATCATTGACTATGCCCTCACTGTCTCAAGCAATCTTCGGATTGACACCCACAGGGACAACCACATCATGCAGCACATAATAGAAAAAGCTGGCTTTACCTATTGTGGTGTAATCAACCTCGCGGATGGCTCCGAAAGGCTAGCTTACCAACGGCTTGATTCCGTTAGGCAATCACTAGAATAACACGCGACAATAACTTTCGGGATTGACATCAACGTTTCTGGTAGGTAGAATACTCTCCGTCTAGTACTGCTTTTACCGCCTTAATGTAGGAGAAACCGTACTTGTGATCAGGGAGCAGATAACCGCTCTCCACCCATTCGTTCCATGCGAAGATGGTAATCACCTTAGGCTGAGTTGGATGTGCATCGACATATTCCCTACACTTTTGCAAGTAGGTGGCGAAGGCCTCCGGAGTGTTGTTAAAATGAATGACATCCTCGCGCCCCACTTTGGGGAAACGAGGGGTGTTGTCCCAACCGACTGCTACATTCGGGAAGAACGGAACCGGTGAATCCGTCCATGTCTGAAGACGTTTCATCCCAGTCGCTCCCCAGTCAAGGTAATCCTCACGATGAGGACCGCCCCAGTTGTAGGAAGTCACGCTGTCAACGCCAAGATATTCAAGAAGTTCCTGAATTTCGGGAGTCGAAGGGCCTCCATGGACAAATTGTAGGTGAAGGTCGGGAAAGCCGGCTCTGCGGACTTGCGAACGGAAATATTCAAGGCCCTCCTTTGTTTTCTCCAGGCTGCCACCGAACGTGGCAATGAGATTGTCAGCTTTGTAGATAGAAAAGACAGGACATCCGTTTATTTTCAAGTAATTAGGACGGCAAAAATACTGTTTAATTACTCTATCGACTATGATTCTGAAATTCTTCTCGTCCGTTGCACCTCTCCAAAGAATGGAATCATCGTCAGGACAGCGGTGGACGTTCCAGTAATTTCTTTTCACATCGTGGTTCGCCCACATAAGGTAAAAATTCATCTTCGGATTGTTCGGAGCTTTGAGGAAGCCATCGTTGACACAACTTTCTAGGAAAGGTTCTCCTTCAAACCAGTACCAGTCGAATATGAAAGTGTTCACTCCGTGATCTGTGGCTAGATTGATCCACCGCTCCATCACTTTCGGATCGTTGTCCATCTCGTAGCCCCACAACGGTTGCTTTGGCTGATAATGCCCTGGGAAACGAGGCGTGCCCTTCTTTATAACCTCCCACTCCCCTATTCCCTCAGGCCATAGGATCTCCTGTCCGCGTGGATCATTATGGCATGAAGGCCAAACATAGGCAGCGACATAATAATGATTGTCTGGAGTCTGGGCATTGGCTGAGAAAGCAAAGATGCCTAGCAAGAGCATGAAGAGGGAAATCTTTTTCATTTCAGTAATGGTTTTGTGACAAAGTTAGCCATTTTTCGAATTTCTTCTTCCTATAAAAATCCATTTTTACTAATGAACCGTTTTGGGTTGTCTAAAAAGCTCTTATAAGGTAAAATTACTCTTGGACTTTCAAATTTTTCTCTTACAATTTATAAGTAATAAATATTCATCACTATGGCCGCATAATTATTCATATAAATCTTTTAGAACAATTATTCAATCTTTTCAATCAATAAAACACTGGATTAATCGAATATTTATTAAACTAAAACAAGTAACTTTGTAATAGTATTTAGTGAATTTTAGTTACAAAATGAAAGCACGCAACATACCTTCGGTTAAAATTTGTTCGAAATCCCCAAAGCTTAGTCACGTTCCTGTTTTCACAAAACGATTCATAGAAAACATTTATCATTATCAAAATAATTTTATTATGAGAAGATTGTTTGTAATGTTCACAATCCCGCTGCTCATTTTTTCAGCTTGCGGTGAGGAGACGAAAGAGGAAATCGCGGATGTCCTCATTATCTCTCAGAACGAAGTGGCGTTCCCGATGGAGGGAGGCACCGCCACAGTCTCGGTTGGATGTCCATCAGAATGGCATTCCTCCGTGTCAGACCAATCTTGGATCACATCAACGGACAACGAAGGAAAAGTGACGATCACCGTTTCGGCCAACACCACTGGCGATTCTAGAAGAGCTGTCGTCTCCTTGGAATCTGCTACCGACAGAAAGGAGATCCATATTTCACAATCGTGGTCTGGATCTGCGCTGTCTTTAAAAATCAACGGTCCGGAGAGTATAGAGCTTGATTCCGAAGGAGAAAGTTTTATGTTTTCTGTTGAAACCGATTCTGAATGGAAAGTGGAGACAAACGCATCATGGTTGACAACCAATTCAAACGGGTCGCTAGTCAACGTGACTGCTACAGCTAACGGTGAAGGCCACCGCGATGCCACAGTTACTGTCACTGCGACAGCGGGAGGCAAGTCCGAGAGCAAGGAGATCAAGATTTCCCAGATCTCGCGCGATGAAAATCCTTACTTCCAGATGCTGGGAAGCTTCGGACTTTACGCGGAACGTTGGTACTACGGTGGCAACGCCATCAATGTTCCTGGCATTGGTTCGTACTGCACTATTGAGCAAAAAGAGTACGGAAAGAGTTTCACTATCAAGGATTTGTTTGTTGAAGGTTCTGAATATGAAGTCTCCTACGACAAAGACACAAAGAAGATGGTGCTTACGCTTGGCTCACTGTGTCTGACCAGAGCTTTCGAGCAATCAGACACATACTATTATTATCTGGTACAGCCGAACATCACGGAGAGGAAATTCGAGACCGGAATCCTCTACGGGACTGTCGGGACCGCCACTGATGGAAAGAGTGACAACTGCCAGGCTATTCTGTTGGATGGATTCGACGAGGCATACGGTTCTCTAGGACTCATCGTCAGGATAGGTGCAACCACGGATTTGGCCATGCTCAGCGATGTGTACTACGCTGACGGAAAAATGTACTTTGTAAGAGCCGAGAAGGGCGAATAATCAATTGTAGATCATGAAGAAGATAATATATTCAATGCTGTTGGCCGCTTCTTTGTGCGCCTGCACCAAGGAGACAATCAACTATCAGAATCCAGTCCTGGGAGAGAACGAAACAGAGGAAAATGCCACCTTGGCTGTGGCATCACGCAACACACTGTTCACATCTGAGGACGATGTCAATGCAAGCATAGCTTTCAAAAGCCTCGGCGGTAAGGTCATTCTTGACGTAAACACCAACACGGACTGGACCTACGAGATTTCTGGAGAATCCTTCATCAAAGGAGAAAAAGACGAGGAAGCGAACCAACTCACTCTCTCCTGCGTGCAGAACAAAGTCGAAAAGACTCTTTCTGCCACAGTGACAATCAAGGCCGGAGACAAGACCGCCACCGTCACGGCCACACAGAACGCCTACGGAACAGTGGAGATCGTTGCTTCCGAGAACAATTTCCACCTCGCCGCCAAGGGAGAGCTCACGGCATCCTTTGAGGTTACATCTACCGATCCAGACTGGACATTTGAGACCTCTAGCTGCGAATGGATGCTCGTCACAAAGGACGGCAACACCATCAACATCAGCGCTTACCCTAATGAGGAATATACCGACAGGGATGTAAAGTTCATCCTCAAGGCCGGAGTCGGAGACAAGGCGGTCACTGAGACAATCGATGTGCTGCAGGACAGAGCGGCCCTCATCGAACCATCCGTCTCGACAGTTCCTGTCACGCCATTCTCAAACGAGGCAAAGGAAGTCGAGGTAAAGGCGAACTTTGATTGGGAATATTCCGTCTCAGGCAACGAGGATGGCTGGCTCACGGTTGAGAGAACCGACAAGGGGCTCAAATTCACCCCGACAGCAAACTCTGGAGCCGCGACCAGAACAGTGAAAATCACAATAACAACAGGAGATGGCAAGGAAAACATGGACTCCAAAGAGATTACGATCTCACAACCTGGAATCGACAAGGATGCTTTAATCATCGGCTTTCACGTTCAGAAGGCTAAAGGTGAGATCGTCACATCAATGTTGCCTGTCGAAGGCGTGACAGAAATCACGGTTGACTGGGGAGATGGCACTGATGCCGAAAAGTTAACAACCGACAATCCTACCCATGAATATGCTGACACAGGCTACTTCGTTGTCTCAGTGAAAGGACAGACTAGCGGAATCAGCGTGAACTCTCTGTCTTACGACCAGAAAGACCAGATCGAGCAGGTCTACAACTGGGGACGGCTAGGACTGACTACAATGGAGTACGCGTTTGAAGGATGCGGCTACCTGACTGACATTCCAAAGGACGACACGGGGGCCTTCTCAAAAGTCACATCCTTTGAGTCAGCTTTCAGCAATTGCGATGCGCTCAAGGCCATTCCGGAAGGACTGCTTGACAACGCAGGCGAGACTGAAAGCGTCAACAATATGTTCTACTCGTGCGACTCCATTAAGACTATTCCAGCCTCTCTCTTCTTCAACTGTCCGAAACTTTCTGACGCAGGTTCTGTCTTCAGTAATTGTGAGGAAGTGACTAGCATCAGCAAGGATATCTTTTCCAAGAATCCGGAACTCACCGACTGCAGTTCAGCGTTCTCGGGAATGACCAAACTGAAGTCCGTTGACAAGGATCTGTTCGCCTACAACCCTAAGATCACTACGTTTAACGCGGTGTTCTCCTACGATGAAGCCCTTACGTCAATCCCTGCCGGGATCTTCAGGAATCAGACGGAATGCGAGACTTTCAGGATGGCCTTCTCTGGAGCAGGCCTGACCGAGATACCGGACGGACTGTTCGCCAACAACACCAAATGCGAGAGTTTCCAACAAACGTTTTCCGGGACAAAGATCAAAAGTGTCCCGGCGGACATCTTCAAGGGATGCAAATCTGTTGACTCTTTCATGTCCTGCTTCAGCGGCTGCTCGGAACTTCAAAGCATACCGGCGGACCTTTTCAAGAACTCAGGATCGCAAAGTGTCGTCTACGGAAAGAAAGGAAACGGAATGAGGATGCTCTTTAATGGCTGCTCCTCCCTAAAGGAGATTCCCGCCGGTCTTCTTGACGGGTTCACGGAAATCACGAACATAGAGAGCATCTTCAACGGCTGCTCCTCCTTGGAGACCATCCCGTCCGGATTGTTCAAGGATGCCACAAAGGTGACTAAATTCAGTAATGCCTTCAGTGGTTGCACCTCACTCAAGTCCATTCCTTCCGGTGTGTTCAAAGGTCTGGCGAAACTCAGCTCATTCTCGGGTATTTTCAAAGGCTGCACCAGCATAGAGGAGATAGGCGACAATATCCTTGAAGGTTGTGACGCCTGCACCTCGATCACGAACCTGTTCAACGGCTGCACAAAACTCAGCAAGGTTTCCGAGAACGCTTTCGCCGGAGCGGCAAAGGTCACAGACATAAGCGGTTTGTTCAGTGGGTGCGCAAGCCTCAAGACAATTCCTGAGGGTCTCTTCTCCCCTATGGCCAACCTAAAGACTACCAGCGATGTATTCTCTTCCTCCGGGATCGAATCTGTTCCTGCCGGATTGTTCGCAAGCAACACCTTGACCACGACATTCAAGAATGTGTTCAACGGTTGCACTTCTCTTACCGACCTGCCTGGCAATCTTTTCGCTAACAACAAAGCCGTGACAACTTTCGAAAGCGCTTTCAACGGATGCGTCTCATTGACAAGTCTTCCTGACGGTCTGTTCGAGAAAAACAGCAAGGTCTCAACCTACGTTAATACATTCAAGGGATGCACGGCTCTGACTTCAGTAGGCAATATCTTCGGTGCCAACTCCACCAGCAAGCTCAAGCTTGACTCAGCGTTTGAGGGATGCGTTTCTTTGAAGTCACTTCCTGCCGGATTCTTCGACGGGCTCACGGGAGCGGACTCATTCAGCAAGACATTCTACGGGTGCACCGCCCTGACGACAATCCCAGAAAAGCTTTTCGCGAAAAATGTCAACGTAACTACCGCACCTAGTTGCTTCCAAGGCTGTACTGCACTTCAGTCTGTACCGGCAGGCATTTTCGGAACGACGACAAAAACAAAGACCCTCACATTGATGTTCGCTGACTGCAAGTCACTGTCCGCTATCGCAGTGGACGCGTTCAGCGGGATCAACGCAGCCTCAGGAAACATGACCAGCATTTTCCAGAACTGCACAGGACTAAAGGAGGTTCCATCAGGCTTGTTCAAGAACAACGCCAAGGTCAGCAACTACGGCAATGCGTTCAAGGGTTGCTCTGGATTGGAGAAAGTTGGCTCTGAGATATTCAACTGCGCCAACGGATCAACCTCAATCAATGGAGTGTTCTCTGACTGCACATCACTGAAAGAGGTTGGTGACAACATATTCCTCAATCCTGAGAAAGTAAGGTACATCAACAATATCTTCCAGAATTGTTCATCCTTGACATCCGTGCCTGTCAATGTCTTCGATAATTTCAAAGCTTTGACCAGCGCAACTTACGCATTCGACGGCTGTGTCTCGCTGACTGGAGAATCACCTTACACCGTAGTGAATGGTGTCAAGTACCACCTCTACGAAAGGACAGCTGAGACAGCGGACATCACAGGATTCGCCAACCTCAAGAATCTCAAGGCAATGTTCAAGGGCTGTACAAAACTCACGGATTATGAAAAGATTCCGGATGTTTGCAAGACTGACGACTAATTTTCCAAACGATAAAGTATATGAAACTCAATTATATCATAACAATGATTATTGCAACCGGAATAGCAGCCGGCTGCACTGAGACAACAAAGGTCGCTCCTGACACTTACGAGGCACCACTGTTCCTTAAGTCATCTGATTCCAAAATCGTGTTTGACAAGGAAGGAGGCAAGGCACTTGTCACAATGGCGACAAATGCCAAGAGCTGGAGTTACGCTGCCCAGTCTGGAGACTGGTTCGCTGTCAGTATCGACACCGACAGCTGCCTCGTTGTGGAGGCCCATGAGAATAATGGTTCCGTCAAGACAGATGAGATAAAGGTTACTGCCTTGAGAGGTGATGAATCCAAAGAGGTTTCGCTGAGAGTCTCACAAAGAGCTGACGAGGCCAAAGACCTGAGCGCTGACGGGACTGCCAACTGCTACATTGCCAAAACCAACGGCTCTTACAAGTTCCGCGCTGACATCAAAGGCAATGGTGGCAAGGACGGAAAAAGCAAGTACATCGAGACAGCGGGACTTGAGATAAAGGATGTCGCCTACGCTGAGCTTCTTTGGGAGGCCAGGAACGACGGAGACCGTACGATGTCGTATGAGATCATAGACGGGACTCCTTCCTACAACGGAGGCTATATTTCTTTCTCTACGGGAAGAAGCGAGGGGAACGCACTCATCGCTGTAAAGAACGCCAAGGGCAAGGTGCTCTGGAGCTGGCACATCTGGGTCACAAACAATGACCTCAATGTACACGATCACATCGGCCCTGAGGGCAACGTCATAGCACAGATCATGGACCGCAACCTTGGAGCGCTCAACAACACACCGATGGACATAAACAACAGAGGAATGATTTACCAGATGGGCAGGAAGGATCCGTTCATTCCGTCACGTTCTCCTTATGCTGATTACAGCGGCATAACCGACTACGAGAACGCAAAGGACTATTGTTCCAACAAGCCGGAATGGAACAAGCCAAACACAGAGGTCGGTGACGGCACCGGAGAGTGGGAAATAGACTCAAAGTTCAAGGCAAAGGCCTCTTTCGCGGCGCCGGGCAACATCCCGTTCGCGTCTGAACACCCGATGAGATTTCTTGTAGGTTACTTCTCGACAAGCTATTCATGGTACATCGACTCCAGCGACGAGGACAGTGTCCAGCCAGGACTTTGGGGCGAGGAGAAAACCATTTTCGACCCATGTCCTCCAGGCTACAAAGTGCCTGGCAAGAACATGTGGGGCAAGGCTGTAGGCGATGAGAGCATCAAGACCGGAGGCAAGCATGGTGAATATGACGAGACCGGAATCAACAACGAGTTCCTATGGAACAGGGAGAACGGTTGCGGACGTGTCTGGAGACAGACAGGTGATTTCTACCCGATGGCAGGAAGCATCTATCCGTCATCATATTCACCGGCCGGGACCACACCTTATAACTACGCAAGCGGCCAGACTTTCTACCTGACAAGTCAGGAAAAGACTTATGATCCCGAAAAGAAGAACCAGAGCTGCGAGTACTATGTTGCGGCATTCAACGGCTACTGGGCTGAGTACGAGACAAGAGCGCAAGTCTATACCGGCCAGGTAAGATGCGTGAAGGAATAAACTTTTAACAATCAATAATGAAAAACAGATTCTTGACAATCACTCCGCTGCTTGTGATGCTGGCGGGGTGCAATGGAATCGGTGGAAATGAGAACAATGGGCCTGGGTCGGAAGACAGCGGGCCTATCGTTGTCTTTTCACCGGATGCGGCGATCCAAGGCGAGATTATCGTGAAGATGAAGGCCGGAGCCGCAAATGAGACAGCAACAAGGACGGGAGGTGTCACCTCCGGCAACACTCAGATCGACAGGGTTCTGATGAATGTCGGCTCTGTAAGCTTCGAACGGTTGTTTCCTTCCTGCGGACGGTTCGAGGCACGAACCAAAAAGGAAGGGTTGGACAGATGGTTCATAGCCAAATACGACGAGGCCGTCCCAGCGAAGGAAGTGGCGAATATGCTCTCCGGATGCGACGGAGTTGAAGTCATTGAATATTCCATCCCGACAGCCACGGCGGCATATTCAAAAGCCACGACGGCTGAAAATGAAGAACCAGCCGCCACGAGGGCATATTCATCGGCAAGGAATATTCCGTTCCCGTTCAATGAAAGTGTCCGTTCGCAGAGAATGCAGTGGCACTATAACAATTCGGGCAACGTCTATTCCAACTCCACAGTTGTTGGGGCGGACGCTGATGTCTATGCCGCATGGCAGCTGTGCACTGGGAATCCGGACGTGATCGTTGCTGTTGTGGACCAGGGCGTCAAATACGACCATGAGGACCTCGCAGCGAACATGTGGGTCAACAAGGGCGAGATTCCGGGCAACGGAATCGATGACGATGGCAACGGTTACATCGATGACGTGAACGGTTACAATTTCACCGACAACAATGGCAAATTGACTTTCTCCTCGGAGAATATGCACGGAACGCACGTTGCCGGCACCATCGCTGCAGTCAACAACAACGGAATCGGAGTTAACGGGATAGCAGGTGGATCAGGCAGCGGTGACGGAGTCAGAATCATGTCCTGCGAGACTCTTGGAGCATCGGAATCAGGAAACTCCGGTGGTGGACTCGGAGCGCAGGTGCGCGCGATCAAGTACGCTGCTGACAACGGTGCGGTGATTTGTCAGAACAGTTGGGGCTACACTGCCGGAGCACTGTCCAAAAACGACTGGACTAGAGGAAATTACTCAGCGCTCGCTGATGCCATCCACTACTTCATCAAGTATGCGGGCGTGGACGAGAACGGTGTGCAGGAAGGCCCTATGGCTGGTGGAATCGTGATCTTTGCAGCAGGAAACGATGCATCGAACGAGCTCTGCTACCCAGCCTCGGATGAGGCTGTGGTCAGTGTCGCGGCCACATCCTGGCTCGGCACACCGTCATACTTCACCAACTACGGCAAATGGGTCAGCCTTTCCGCTCCGGGCGGTGACCTTTCCCTCAACTCGACCTACGGTGGGGTCTACAGTACCAGCGTGGCCGAGGACGGTAGCTCGGCCTACGAGGGAATCAACGGAACCTCAATGGCTTGCCCGCACGTCTCCGGAGCCTGCGCACTCGCTGTCAGCTGGTACTACGGAGCAGAAAAGAAAAAAGGTCTGACTAGCGACATGCTGAAAGAGGCTCTGCTTTCCAGCGTCACCCCTGTCGATCCGTTCTGCGAGGCACCGTATTTCGGGAATATGGGAGCCGGCTCACTGGACACCTACCAGCTTTTGCTGGCCGTGAAAAAAGTAGCCATGATCCCAGATGTCACCGTCAACCGCGGCAGCGAGGCGAGCGTCAATCTCTCTGAATATTTCTACAAGACAGACGTGTTGACATATTCAGTAGCGGCTCAGGGAATAGTGGAAGTAAGCCTTAAGGACAGCGTCCTGACAATCAAGGGTGTGTCCCAAGGCAAGACTGTAATCAGGATCACCGACGGCAACCAGTCCGTCAGGACCATAAACGTGACTGTGGAATGATGAAGACTTTAAGAATGATAAAGTCAGCCTTTGTGATGGCTGCGTCATCGGTTCTCTTCCTGCTCGTCGGATGCGGTTCGGACACAAAGGAAGAGACTTTGAGCGAAACACTAAAGACTCCTGAGGTCAAGGTCAGCGAGGTGACCGTTTCAAGTTTCCGTGTCGATTGGGGCAAAGTTTACGGAGCGGAGAACTACACCTATTCCCTTGACGGAGCCGAAGTGGATTCGACCAAGGCCCTGTTCGTGACATTCAACGGATTGGATGCTGCCAAGGAATATGTCGTCAAGCTTCAGGCTGAACCGGTGAAAGGTAGCTCGAAGACTTCCTCCGAGCCCGTATATATTCACGTCCGCACCTCGGACATCAGCCAACTTGAAAAGCCTGAGATCACAGTCGGCAGCGCCTACGCATCCAAGACAATAATCAGCTGGAGCGTAATCCCTGGCGCCGGAAGTTATGAATATACCGTCGGCGAAATCAGCGGAACGACGACAGAGAACCGCGTCACACTCTCGAATCTCGCCAAGGGTACTGACTACATATTCACTGTCAAGGCCATCCCTGCGGGAAGCGGCAGCACAGCGTCCGAATCCGCCCAGACCAGTTTCACAACCTCATCCGAGGATGTGCCGACCCTGTTGATCGTTCCGGAGAACGTTCTTGCGGACGCGGTCGTGTTCGATGTCTATGCTACTCCAGACGCAACCTACTACTACGATGTGGTCTCATCCTCAACCTTGTTGCAGTTTGACGAGGCGACTGTCATAGAAAGATACAGATCCGCGATCATCGAGTATGCGAAAAGCAAAGGCATCAGCCTCCAGCTCGCGATGGCTTCCGTCCTAAAGATTGGCACGAACACCATCGGAGTGTCCAGTCTCGCTTCCGAAATGAGTTACGACATCATCGTTTTCGGAATGGACTACAACGGTAACGTCACGACTGGTCTCTACACAAAAAGAATCACAACTACTGCCACAGGTTGGTCTTCAGGGCCTAACTACGGAGGAACTGACTGGTTCAGCCAGAACTTCTACCTCACCAACGCATATCTCGGACTTACCGGCTACGGATGGACGAACTCCGTGTGGACCACATGGAAAGGGCAGGATGTGCAAAGCATCCGCTACCGTCTCCTTCCTACTTCGACATTCAACAAAGTCTTCAGTGACCCTTACGACAAGGAGGCCGTCAAGGCATTCCTGAGGGACACGTCCTACAGTTACGCTGTCAGGTCAGACTATATTGCGCTCGTGAACTCCTCAAGCGGCTACAACTCTGTGACCCCTTGCAACTCCGGTGTCTCCTACACTATGTCAGCTTTGGCAACGTCAACCTCTGGAGAAGAGGAACTGACCGTCAACTCGATCACTACAAAAACCACAAGCGAGGCCTACACATGGTTCTCTATAGCGGCTCTTGTCAACGAGAAATACGGCCCGACATCCAGCAAGATGGCCTGCGTTCTGAAAGGAGTCGGGATAGAGTCCGGCAAACTGGTCATCATCAAGACAGCTGCACTCGCTAATGTCCCAGAGTCCTCCTACCCTGCCATCATCGCAGACAAAGGCACAGAGTTGAAGGAATCCTACCTTGAGTACATCAACGGAAATGGTCTCGCCCTTGTTGTCGATGTGGAGCCGCAGACATCCTACACAGTGATGGCGACAGTCGTGAACAAGGCAGGAGACAAACTTACTAAACATGCGTCCGTGACCACTACGGCAGCTCAGACAAAGGCCGCAAGGACAAGGGCGACGACGGTCTTCGAGAACCTCGCCGCGAATGCTGAGGCCTCCCCTGTCGGACTGAGGCTAGACGGTGTGGAAGCCATTCCTGTCTTCGAGGCTCCGGAATCGGCTGAAGACCTGTGGACAATCATCCATAATATGAACATATTCGGAACAAATTATGAAAAATAGCATAAAGAGAACAATCTCCGCCTCTCTGTTGGCCTTTCTCTGCGTCCTGGCCGCAAAGGCTCAGAACGTCAATGTGAAAGGAATGGTCAAAGACAGCGGCAACCTCCCACTGATCGGAGTCGGGGTCTTCATCGAAGGCACCACGACCGGAACGGTCACGGCGGAGGACGGAACATGGTCCATGTCTGGAATCCCGTCCGATGCTGTCCTGACATTCTCCAGCATCGGCTATGTCACCCAGAAGATAAGCGTGGCAGGAAAAACTGTAATCAATGTGGTCCTTCAGGAGGACGCGATCGATGACGAGATCGGAGAAGTAATGGTTGTCGCCTACGGAACAGCCAAGAAAAGCAGTTTCACCGGCTCGGCCTCCGTCGTGAAAGGCGACGAGCTCCAGAAAAGAGTGACTGGCAACATCACCAAATCTATCGAAGGCACCGTGGCCGGACTTCAGGTCACATCCGGAGGCGGGCAGCCTGGCGAGGGCGCATCGATAATGATCCGAGGAATCGGATCCATCAACGCTGTCTCGACACCGCTATACGTTGTGGACGGCATTCCTTACGATGGATCCCTCAGTGCTATCAACCCTGCAGACATCGAGTCACTGACCGTGCTCAAGGACGCTTCGGCAGGAGCGCTATACGGAGCCAGAGGAGCGAACGGAGTCATCGTCATCACCACCAAGAAAGGCAGCGGAGAACGCTCGGTTGTCAGCTATAAGGGCAGTGCCGGTGTCGCATCTCGCTCCTTGAAGCGTTATGATCTCGTGGGCATGGACGATTTCGTCGAGTTGACCTACGAATCCCTCAGAAACAGCGCCCAGTACAGCACAGGAATGGATTTCGAGGGTGCGAGTGCATACGCCGCGACCAACCTCGGCCAAACCATCGGCGGTCTCAAGAACTCGGAATATTACAACCCGTACAAGAACTACACTTGGTCAACCCTCATCGATCAGGCCACAGGCAAGATCAAGGATGACGCAGTCGCTGCATGGAACGAGAACTGGATGGACGAGATCAGTGACAACGCTGCGCTGCGCACGGAGCACATCTTCTCCGTGAACGGAGCGACCGAGAAAATCAACTACCTCATCTCGATGGGTTACTACAAGGAGAACGGTATCCTCCAAAACACGGACTTCAACCGCTACACCGGCAGGGTAAATGTGGACTCCCAGGCGAACTCATGGATGAAGGTCGGAATGAGCGCCAACTACTCGCACACCAAAGCCGACTACCAGAACTTTTCCGGCTCGTCAACGTCCAACGTCTGGTACACGGCGCAGTTCATGGCACCAGTCTATCCTGTCTATCTAAAGGACATGGAGGGAAACAACGTCCTGGACGAGGCTGGAAACCTTCAGTATGAATATGGTGACGAGGATGACAACGGCTACGCCAACCGTCCTGTCGCCCAGGGATTCAACTCAAAGGCAGAACTCTACAACAACAAGGCGTACTACTACCGCAACACCTTGTCGGCCAGATCGTACATCACATTGGGCACGACAAGGAAGGAAGCCCTTCTATACGGCCTGCGGCTGACTGCGAACCTGGGAACTGATTTCAATGACTACCAGCGTACCGTCACAAACGACAAGTACCACGGCAACGCTGCCGACCAGGGTGGACGTTTGGGCAAGACCAACACCCGCACCCTCAGCTACACCTTCAACCAAATCCTGAACTACGACCGCTCGTTCTCCGACCACGACATCAAAGTTCTCCTCGGCCACGAGTACTACCGCTACAGGTTCAACTACGCGATGGGAGAGAAGACCGGAATCATGGACGGCATCGACGAGCTCGATCCGGCGGTCACAACTTCCGGCAACTCCAGCTACTCGAACAACTACGCCATCGAGTCATGGTTCACAAGACTGAACTACGGATTCAGGGACCGCTACTATTTCGACGCGAGCTGGCGTACCGACGGTTCCTCCAGATTCTACAGGACTGACAGATGGGGTAACTTCTGGTCTGTCGGAGCGTCATGGAGGCTGTCTCAAGAGAAGTTCATGGAACAGTTCTTCTCATGGTTGAGCAACCTGACCGTCAAGGCCTCCTACGGAGTGCAGGGCAACGACAACCTCGGAACCTACTACGCATGGCAAGGTCTGTACGACTACACATGGGCCAACGGAAGCGAGGCCGGTGCCTTCGCCTCCAAGCTTGAGAACAAGGCGATCACTTGGGAGAAGAACGGCAACCTCAACACTGGAATCGAAGCCTCACTCTTCGGAGGAAAGGTGACTTTCACCGCTGAATATTACAACCGCAACACTCGTGACATGCTCCTTGAGAGCCCCCTTGCAATCTCTACAGGGTTCACCGGATACGATGCGAATGTGGGTTCGATGAGAAACCAAGGCTTTGAGTTCTCCGGAAGGGTGAACATCATCGACAAACCGAACTTCCGGTGGGATGCGAACGCCATGGCCTCGATGAACCGCAACAAGGTCACAAGCCTCACCTCGTCACAGGACTTCATCAGCTCCGGTGCCTCGGTCATCGAGGTCGGAAAACCGATCTACACATTCTACCTTTCCAAGACAGCGGGAGTCGATCCAGCGACCGGAAAGCGCCTCTACTACGCCTACTGGAAGAGAGGGGTGGACGAGACCGGAGCCGTCAGCAATGTCAGGTGTGATGAATATGTTACCGACAACGTCTCTCTCGCCTCCCTGAGCAAGTACTACATGGGAAGCCGCGAGCCTGCCGTGTCCGGAAGCCTTGGATCGAGCTTCGTGATATTCAAGAACATCGACCTCTCTTTCCTGACCACATGGTCGATCGGAGGCAAGGTCTATGACGGGCTGTATTCGGGAACCATGAATGTGCAGTACGCTGGCAACAACTGGCACAGGAACGTCCTGCGCAGGTGGCAGAAACCAGGTGACGTGACGGACGTGCCGATGGTGGAGATCGGAGGATCATCCCCTGCGAACGACTCCGCCCTCATCAACGCATCGTATTTTGCCATCAAGAACATCACGCTTGGCTACACGTTCCCGAAGAACTGGCTCACGAAGATTGATGTCAGCACCCTGAGGCTCTTCCTCACCGCTGACAACATAGCTATGTTCAACCACCTCGACGGCATGGACCCACAGTACAACTTCACAGGTAGTGTGTCATATTCCTACACCCCGTCGAGAGCCATCGTGGCGGGTCTTGACATTCAATTCTAGGAGGAAATTCAATGAGAAAGAAATTATATATTCTTGCGGCTTTCGCCATCGCGTCTATTTCCTGCGACAGCGACATGCTTGAGTTCAACCCGACTGATTCCGGCTCCGGAGAGGAGCTGATGAAGGAAGCTTCCACAGCCATCACCTCCATCAACGGAATCTACCGTTCGATGTGGACGGCCGGCTGGTCAACCTCTGGCAACACCCACCAATGTTTCGGCATCGCTGCCTACAACCTCGCCTTGGACATGATGGGAGACGACCTCATCATGCAATCGCAAGGCAACGGATGGTTCTGGTACGACCATATTTACAACGTCAAGAACCAGTACACATCCTCAGCGTTCCGGTCCTACGATGTCTGGTACGCAAACTACAAATGGATCGCCAACGCCAACAGCGTGATCGCGGCCAAGGAGACTATGGGAGGAAGCTCCGCGGATGTGTCCTACGTTGTCGGACAGGCCTACGCGATCAGGGCTCTCTCCTACCTTAGCCTTGTGACTTGGTTCGCCAGAGCACCTTACAATCCGATGACGAACAAGTACCGTTGGAGCGATCCCGGAGTACCTGTTTACACAGAGCCTACATCCATCAGCACGAATGGCAAGCCGAGGGAAAACCTGGAAGTTGTTTACAAACAGATCGACACCGACATCGATTCCGCTATCGTGAGGCTAACAAAGGAAGCTGCCTCAACTCTGAACAAAGGCAACAAATCCCACATCAATGAATATGTTGCATTGGGCATCAAGTCCCGTGTCTGTCTGGCAGAAGGGGACTGGGAAGGAGCCTACAAGGCAGCGTCACAAGTCATCGATGAAGGTGCCTACGAGATCGGAGGCGAGAACGAGCTTATGGGAGGCATGAACTCCATCAGTTACGGCAATGTGATGTGGGGAGCCGGAATCGAGACTTCGGAGCAGTCAGGTGCCTACGCTGGATTCTTCACCCACATGGACAATGCCGATGGAGCCTATGCCAAGTCTGCCCCTAAGCTGATCAACAAGCAGCTCTATAACCACATCGGCTCAGGTGACATCCGTCTCAGATGGTGGGATCCAACGGACAAGGAATCTCCTTATGTTTCCAAGAAGTTCGCGTTTTCCAATGTTCAGTCATGGCTCGGAGACTACATCTACATGAGGGTCGAGGAGATGTACTTCACCGCCGCCGAGGCCGCCCTCAGGCTCGGTAACCAAGACGAGGCACGCAGCCTAATGAACAAGGTGATGGCAAAGAGGAATCCTAAGTACAACGCGTACAACTACTCTGGCACTCACCTTGGGGCTACCACGACCACTTGGACTGGCTCTCTGCTCGAAAACATCCTGATTCAGAGGAGAGTGGAACTTTGGGGCGAATATGGCAGAATCTTCGATGTGCGAAGAACCGGTCAAGGAATCGACAGAAGAACAGAAGATGGTTTTTCCGAGGAATGTATCGCTGCCATGAAGAGGAACGGCATCGACCTAACAAACGCTGACACTTACGATTGGGTGCTGACGATTCCAAAGGATGAGCTTGACGCCAACCCTAACATCAACGAAGAAGATCAGAATCCTTGATAGCATTTAGAGACGATGAAATATTCAAAAACAATATCATGCCTTATGGCATCACTTTTCCTTATCACCGTTGGCTGTGACAAGGAGCAAAATGGGACTGTCTATAGCCCGAACTCAGACGATGCGAAGGAGATCCACTTCATCCAGTCATCCCTGAGCAAGGAGTTTCCACAAGGGACAGAGACAGGAACAATCGAGATTGAGCTGGCTCGCCCAAGCGACAAAGGAGAACTCTCTGTCAGCCTTCAGAAGAAAGGCGAGAACAGTGGCTCATTCACCGTTCCAGAGATAGTAACGATTCCTAATGGTAGTTATTCAGTGAAAATTCCTGTTGAGGTCGATCTTGGAAAACTTCTGGCAGGATCAAGTCTGAACACCACGATCCTCATCTCCGACCGTCAGGAGGAGACAGGGAACGGAGCTTATGTCACTCAGTTCTCTGACAAGATCAACCTTAGTGTGTCCTACGCCCTTGAATGGAAGACCTACTACAGAACAGACGAGAGCGGTGCCAAGGTTCCGCAGACCGCCACTTACCACTACAACGCCTTCTACACCGGACAAGACTCCGGCCTTGAGGTGGAGAAAGCTGTTGGAACCAACATATTCAAAGTCAATGATTGGGCAAGCGGGGTATCCTTCAAGTTCATCCTCAACGATGACAACTCCTGCACCGTACCCGCCCAGTCGATCGGCTACTACAACTCCAATTACAATGAATATGTCAAAGTTGCAGACATGGCGGAGTACACTGGCAACAAAGCGGCCTACAGTTCCTACCCATGCACCTACGATGGCAAGGGCACATTCTCGTTCTACTTGATCTACTACGTCTCAGCTGGCTATTTCGCGCAAGGCACCGAGACGCTTACATTCGACGGGAATGAGGATAAAACTCCTGCGGTAGAGATCACGTTCGATGGAATCGAGACCACGGAGACAGGTTTCAAGGCTCCACGGCTCTCATTCTACAAGAATGAATATGCCAAGTTCTACAAGGCGACCGTGGTCAGCGGTGACCTCACAGGAGATTCCGCCCGTCAAGAAGAGATCAAAAAGTTGCTCTCCGAGGACAAGACTCTGGGAAGCGTTCCTGTGCTCACATTGTACGATGACAGTTCCGAACTCTGGAATGTAGGTTCAGGGAACTGCACGGCTGTGGCACTCGCCTACGATTCCACATCAACCGCCTCTGTCCTCTACATGCAGAGATTCACATGCGATCCTGACGGAAAGTACCTTCCGAAAGTCAACAAGTTCGACTGGAGAAGGGACGATTCCAACCCGCTTTACTCCCCTTACACCACCTTGTTCTGGGACATGCAGGCGGACAACGCTGTGTCTCTCAAGTACCTCTGCATGAGGACGGACTACCTTGACTACATGGTTAAGAACCTTGGACAGAGTGCTGCTCAGATTGCTTGGGAAAGGGGCAACGAAGTCAACGAGGAGTTCGTTCAGAAACTGGGTTCTGACGAAGGCTTCGCCACAGTCTTCAACACCCTCAAGCAAGGTACGACCTACACCCTATGCGTCTGCGTTGTCAATGAGTTTGGAGACACGTCCTTTGTACAGAAGACAGCCTCAACAAAAGGTTACACGTCCGCGAACTTCGATCAGAGCAAGACTGTGGAGGATTTCATAGGAGCATTCAAGGCCTCGGCCACGGTTGACGGTGCATCCTCATCCGCTGAAGAATCATTCCGTGTAGACATCTACAGCCTTGGCGGCAACGATGTCACAATCAGCGGTCTGTCCAACACCAGTGACTTCACCCCGGACGTGAAAGCGTACTACGATCCAGAGAGCCATTCGATCATCATCGAGCCGCAGAAACTCGGTCGTTACAAAGGTAATTATGTGACACTTGGTTTCTCGGACGGCCTGTCCATATACTGGGGAGCAAACAGCATAGCTCTCGGTTTCATTGACGGAGTGATCCACATGACTCCAAGTCCTTACGCTAGTGCTGCCGTCAACAGTTACCAATTCCTAGTGTTCAGCTCCGAGAACGCCACTGGCTCATCGTACCTAAGGCAGAGCGTAGGCTCCAAAACCTACAGCGCCCTCACCCTAGAGCCGTTCGGAACTTCCACCAAGGCTTCGATGCCCGCTCAGGCGGACACTTTCCTCGGAGAAAAGGCCGTCCTGACGCGATAACGATTTTCAATGAATATGAAAGGCCGGACTCCAGAAATCGGAACCCGGTCTTTTTCTTTTCGTGATATTCATTTATCAAATCCATTTCATTAAATTTGCATTATTTAAAATTGACTCTGGATTAATGACATTGTTGACTGCAAGGATAATCAGACACACGGCAGTGGCGACACTGCTTTTGGCCAGTGGCGCCACATTCATCTCGATGGCGCAGATCTTCCCACAGGAGGAACTGCATTTCAAGGCTCCTGCGGTGCCTCGACAGATTGTGTTCGCAGGAGACACGGTACGGTTTGACAGAAGCGACCTCTACGAGAGGATGGACAGAGAATTGGTCTCGTTCACCTACATGCATTCCAACTCGATTCTGATGCTGAAAAAGTCCGAACGCTATTTCAGAATGGTGGAGCCGATACTTCGGCTGAACGGCATTCCAGATGACTTGAAGTACCTCATGGCAATCGAGAGCAACCTCAACCCGAAAGCATATTCCTCAGCTGGAGCAGCGGGTCTCTGGCAGTTCACAAAGACCACTGGCAAGGAATATGGTCTTGTCATTGATGGTGAGGTGGACGAGCGTTACAACATTGAGAAAGAGACCGCTGCGGCCTGCAAATATCTCCGCAGAGCATACGAGAAGTACGGAGATTGGATGACGGTCGCTGCTAGTTACAATGCTGGGCAAGGAGGAATATCCCGTCGTCTTTCCGACCAAAGACAGAAGTCAGCGATGGATTTATGGCTGGTTGAGGAAACATCCCGGTACATGTTCAGAGTCCTTTCAGCAAAAATGTTCTTCGAGAATCCTTCCGCTTTCGGATTTAATGTGAAGGATTTCGAGAAGTACCCTTGCTATTCTCCGAAAGAAGTTGTCACTGTCAGTGGTTCAATCGCCAATCTGGTGGACTTCGCGCAGGAGCACGGTGTGACCTATTACCAACTGAAAGAGGCCAATCTTTGGCTCCGTGACAACAAACTGCTCAACAAGGCCGGGCACACCTACAAGATTATCATTCCGAGTGGGAAATAGCGACTGATGTCGGTGGCGTTTTCGCGATGTGACTTCGTGAGGCCTTTCTGGTCAAGGGTTCCAGTTGCGGGAGTATTATGGCGGCCTACGCGCTTCGCGCGCCCTGTCCGGGAGAATGGCCGCCATAAATACACCCGCCACTGGAACAATTCCGGAATATTACTTCTTTGTTATGAGGTAAATTGTTGTCTTATCTCCCGGCACCTGAACACAACGGTTGTCTTAGCTCCCGGCACCTGAACACGACGGCAGCGTTCTCGTCAAGAAATGACACCGTCGTAGTCATTATTACGCTCAACTGGAGCAAAATCACCTATTTGTGCAACCGTCCGGTTGGTGAGTTTGTCGAACCATTAGGACGGTCTCTTCGACAAGCTCAGTAAAGGATAGCCAACTCCATTCACCTTGACACAAAAGAAGCCGCCCTGAAAAGGCGGCCTCAATAAGAGTGTCAATCAAAGTCAGATTTTCTTCTTCTGGACAATCCAAGTGCCAGGCTTTTCTTTGCTTTCTATCGACTCATAGCCATCAGCGACCCAGTTGGCAGGCTTGCCGTCGATATTGTCACCTGTGCTGGCTGCCGGATTGAAGCCAACGAAGGTTCCACCCTTGATGGTGATCTTGCATCTTGTGATGTCAGGATCATAGCAGTTGATGAGGAACTTGGCACTACCACCGCTGTTTATTGCCGGACAGAATACTCCACCGTTGATTTCGAGCTCTGGCGCATCATATTGATCCATCGGCATAAGGTAGATGGCAGGACTGTCATTGCCGCTCGCGTCAGTTCCAGAGATGAATGTGCCGTTGTTAATCACCAACTTGCCGTCCCAGATTGTAATGGCTGATGCAAACTTACTTGAGCTTCCGCCCGTAATTTGGATGTCATTCTCATTCTCGCAGTCTATTGTGAGCGTCTGTCCGTTGACGAGGACGGCAGCATCGCTGTTGGTACCACCGTAGATCACGCCTTTTCCATTGATGGTGTTATTGCCGCCATCATGGCAGAAGTGCAGCGCAGGGGATTTGCAGTCACTTTGTATGTTGGCTCCTTCTGATAGAGTCAGGGTGAAATCTTTCTGGATCTTCAGCTGATTTCTGAGGGAAACAGGATAATCGATGATAACGGTGCCATCTTTCTCGACATTGGAGACTGCCTCGGTGAATTTAGTCTCGTAGGAGATTACTTTGTAGGCGAGCGGTGTTTCGCCAGTAGGCTCATAAGAGTAACTATTGGCTGCCACATACGGCTTTCCGGCATCGTCCGAGTATTTTCCACCCTTGATGTCTATATCAGCGTTCTCTATGTCAGGGTAGCCGCAATTAGAGTCCTTGTAGAACGTCGTGCAAGGCACTTTCGTTTTGCCGTCAGCAACGTAGCCAACTCGCTCTCCGCCAGTGACGCTGATCTCAGCATCGTTTACAGTGATTTTACCACCGCGGCAAAGGATGCCGACACCGTTCTCTATGTTGAATTTGGCAGCGTTGATAGTGATCTCATCTTTCCATGGGGAGTAAAGACCGCAGGCAACAGCGTCTGCATCGACAACAGAGCCGTTGAATACGGGGACGTTACCCTTACTGTCAGCGCTGATGATTATCGTATTGCCTTTGTCTCTGGCTTCTTGGGTGCCTGCGTACTTTGGGCTGCCGTTGCCGGCTATCACTGCGTTGTTCGTAGCTGAGAATGATCCACCGTAGATGACAATCTGGCATCCGGTTGCAGTGCTGGTGCATACAGCGCCCTGATTGGAGTTCACAGTGCAATCTACAAGATAGACTCTTGCCCCTTTGGCCTGCGGGTCGAATTTGACACCTACGAAGTTCTTTGACTCAATGTTGCCGTTCTTGAGCCTAACATCACCTTGCTTGACAATGATGGCGGATTCGCCTTCGTTTTCAGCAGTAATGCTATGTCCGTTGAGATCCAGAATGATTTCTTTCCCTCTACTCATCGGATTGGTTATCGTGAAAGAGCCTATGGCATCACCTGTCAAAGTGATGGTTGACTGTTTTCCGTAATTCTCCGCGGCAGCGATTGCATCATCAAGGCTGCTGAATTGCTTGCCATCTAATGAGGCAACAATTGCCGCAGGATTTGTGCCACTTGTCCTTAAGACAATCGTTGCGTTTTTCTCTATATTACACTCCGGTATGGTTTTAGTTCCCAATACAAGTGATGTACCGTCAGCTTTATGGGCTGTAATTGTGATTTCCTTGTCGGAAAGAACCACTGGAGCTGTTGTAAAAAATGCTCTCAAGTATTCACCCTTGGCGAAGTCTAGGCCACTACCGTTTTCTGCACCGAGATTCAGGGATAGTTCCGTAGCAAGTTTATTATATTTAAGAGTTTGCTTGGTAGCATCAAGTGTACACTTCGTTGTAAAGAGTTTTTCGGATGTTGACAATGTGATTGAGGTCACTCCTTTAACCTCATCTGAGAAATAGTGCTCTAGCACTATCCATGCCACCTGATTCTTAAGGGTGAACCCTAAGCTATTGGAGCCAGCCTCCTTGGTAGCTGAAGCGCAGGCGTAATCAAAAAACTTCAGATGCGCAGTATTGTTGTTTGCCGTCTGTCTTTGGCCCAAGAATGTGACAGGAATGGCATCGCTCGTTGTTGTGATGTTGAAAGAATATGCCGGGATGAAGGCATAATAATTGACCTCCTCCATAAGCTGAAATCCCTTGCTCTCGATTTGCGATGATGATTCACCGGCCGTCAGTGTACGCAGGAGCGCAGCGTCTTTATTTCCGAACACAACTAGATTCTCATTCTTATCCCACTTGAATTTGAGAGCATTATCCCAAGTAAAACCTTTTGTTTGGACTGGCTTTCCTGGTTGCTCGATAGTTGCGAATATTCCTTCACCTACCTGTTCCTGAATCGGTTCGAGACCAGATGTACACCCAACTAATGTTGCCACTGTACTTGCAATGGCAAATAACCTGCTTTTCATTTTACTGCTTTTTATTAGGTTAATAAACTTTAGGGGAATTAGGGTCTTCTACAGTAGCACTGTCACAAAGTACGCTCGTAGGAATTATGTCAACCGCTTCTACTTCCGGCTTGACATAATCCTTGGTTTCATTTATTTTTTTCATAGAAATAAAAACTGTTAGCCGATGGCTCCGGGTCGGTTATTTAATAATAAAAGTCTAAAGGCAGATAGAACAAGGCGTGGAGCCATATCCGTCAAAGGGTTCGTATTCAGTACTTTGCGAAGGGTTCCTGTCAGAACCGCAATTTTGGATCGCTTGTTGTATGTGCCCGCTTTCTTTGTTCTGTATCAAAAAAGCGGGGACTAATATATATATATATATACACTACTGTCCGGAGAAAAAT
>DBKH01000087.1 GCA_002297815.1 Bacteroidales bacterium UBA755
ATAATTCGCTATCAATGAATATCCTAACACATTCCCTTAGGTCGGTTTGCCCTAAAGAGAACCCTTTATATGATTGTTAATCAATGTATTGCCTCGCACCGGCTGATACAGAGCGAGTGGGCTGCAAATGCTTGCCAATGAATATGTTAGCGCTTTCCCTTTGGCTGAATCATCCTAAAGGCAAAAGGCTTAAAGGTTGATATTCATTGAGTTGTACTTAACCATCTTCCGCCGGGTGGCATGATGTGACAAGTCACGGCCTTGGAGCACTACAGTATCTTCATTGCAATCGCAGCACAGGCCTCGGCATCGGCCAAAGCGTGATGGTGATTCGTGAGGTCGTACCCGCAGGCAGCAGCGACGGTCTGGAGCTGATGGTTGGGAAGACTGCATCCGAAATGTCTCCGTGAGGCCGCAAGGGTGTCAAAAAACTCATAGTCAGGGTAATCCATCTGATAGACTTTGAAGACACTCTTCAGGCAACCTTCATCGAACCGACTGTTGTGGGCCACAAGGGGCAGTCCCTTGATGAGCGTTTCAACTTTTTCCCAGACGTAGGGAAACACCGGTGCATCGTCCGTGTCTTCGGGTCCAATGCCGTGAACCTGCCGGCAGAACCATTTGTAATATTCAGGTTCGGGGTGAATCAGGCTGTAGAAACTGTCCACAATCTCACCTCCACGGACGACAACGACACCTACGGAGCAGACGCTGCTTGGACATTCGTTGGCCGTCTCGAAATCTATAGCTGCAAAATCAGTCATTACTATTATCCTTTATTGTAAGGTTCCTGAGCCAGTCGGGTGCGCTTCGGCAGGCACAGCGACCTGTCTGGCAATGGAAATCCCGTAACGCGCGGCCATTCCAGTGATTTCGCTAGAAATCCTTTCCCGTAATTCGGCCGGCTCCAGCACCTCCACGTCCGCTCCATGCGAGAGGATCTCCTGCACGAAATCGAAGGTCGGGGCTATGTGGTAACTGAAGACAGAGTTCCCGTCTTCCTGAGGCTCCTCTTTCTGCGACTCGTGCAGCGGCAAAGTCCGGAAGTATTTCACTTGATCAGCCGCGACACGGATCCTGACATCCAACGGAGCTTCCCCGATGATGACACCAAAATAGTTACGGAAATAGTCCTCCGCATCGAATCCCTTCGGAAGCTCGAACCTTTCCTCCAGCTCCTCCATGTCCACGAAGCGGTCCAATGAATATATTCGTAAACCCAAGTCGCTGTCACCGAGCAGGTACCACCTCTGTTTGAAGTACTTGACGCAGTATGGGCTGACATTGAAGCAATGCGGTTCAGGATACCTGAAACTCTGGTAGCAGAGGCTGATCACCTTGGAGTCACGCATAGCACTGATGACCTCGGTAAGGAACTTCTCGCTTGACGGAATCTTCTCCACAAGAATCCTCTCCTTCATGTCCGAGTTCTCTTGAAGCACGTTGTTCATGCACAGAGCGTGAAGCATCCAATCGCCCGTGTCATCGTTCCCGACATCTGAGTGTCCGATGTAGAACCCAAGGCTCCTGTTGTTGAGAATCTCGATCCCGAACATCCCTGCGATGGCATCCTTATGATTGAAGAACGTCCTTTCCGACAAAGGATCACCGGTTTCGTTCAGCGGACTGCGCCTCCATGCGTCACTGATGTCCCTGAACGAGATCGGTCCTCTCCGGTTGATCAGATCGACCAGCCAGATGTATCTCTTGAAATAATTCTTTGCCATTATCTATGAATATTTTAAGTCCTGACAATATCCTAGTCATTTTATCAAAGTTGTTATGCCGAGGCTTATAGAGTGCAAATGTAATTCTTTTTACTGAAAAAATATGGCAGTTATAAACTACTTGGAACCGATTATCAATCTATTCCGGTACGTTCTGTTCTAAGTCTTAACACAGACAGAGCAGCGTGTTTCTCGCATAAATAAGAGATAGAAGTGGATAGTTCCCGTTTTTTATGTACATTTGGGTGATATTATTGAATTTCAGAGATGAGAAAATTTCTTGCGATAATGGTGGCCTTATTGGCTGCTGGATTCGGGTCTTGGGCCCAAGATGATGAAAATTCGGGGCTGGAATGTACTAGCATCGTGGTCGGAAGGCTGGCCAGCACGGACGGGTCAGTGATGACCTCGCACACTTGTGACGGTACTTCGCACACTTGGGTGAACATAGTTCCGGCCAAGGATCACAAGCCTGGCTCCATGACGCAGATCCGCAAGAACTGGCGCAAGACAAAGTACGTGACCGACACCGCGGGAATCAAGGTCGTGGGAGAAATCCCGCAGGTCGCGCACACATATTCCTACGTCAACACCGGCTACCCTTCGCTGAATGAGAAGCAGGTGGGTATTGGCGAGACGACGTTCACCGGGCCGGACACTCTCATCAACAAGGACGCACCGCTGCTGATTGAGGAGCTCTGCCGACTGGCGATGGAGCGCGCTGCCACGGCAAGGGAAGCTGTCAAATTGATGGGTTCTTTGGCTGAGGAATATGGCTACGGTGATGGCGGTGAGTGTCTTACGGTCTCCGATCCGAAAGAGGTCTGGCAGTTTGAGATAGTTGGAATCGGCAAGCATAAGCTTGGTGCGGCTTGGGCGGCTCAGAGGATTCTGGACGATCACGTCGGAATATCAGCCAACATCCCAAGAATCGGCAAGATCGATCGCTCTGACACCGAGAACTTCATGGCTTCGGACAATCTGGAGCAGGTCGCTATTGACAACGGCCTTTGGGACGGAAAGGGTGACTTTGTGTTTTGGAAAGTCATCGTCTGCTCATACGCCCAGGGAAGAAATTATCGTGAGCGGGAGTTCCGGGTGTTTGACCTGCTAGCTCCTTCGCTCGGCTTAAAATACGGGATGGATGATTTCCCATTCTCCGTCAAGCCTGATTCCTTGGTCGATGTTAGGAAGGTGATGGCTTTGTTGAGAGACACTTACGAGGGTACGGAATGGGACATGTGCAAAAACTGGACGATAGATGTGCCGGAGAAGAATGGCATTCCTGCGCACAAGGAGATGAGCCCTCTGGCCAACCCTTGGCTGACCACTACGATGCGCAACACTCTGAACAGCATCGCTCCGGGCGTGATTGATTTCAAGAGGACTCTTGCGGTTGCTTGGTGTTCATATTCAACGGTCATCCAGAGCCGCTCTTGGCTGCCGGATGGCATCGGAGGAGTCTGCTGGTTTGCTGTTGACAACCCTGCTCAGAGCCCTCGCATCCCGATTTTCTGCGGAAGCACGAAACTGCCTGCCGCGTTCGAGAAGTGCGGCCAGAAGGAATATTACCCCAATAGCGTTCTGTGGGAGTTCCGCAGGGCCAATAAACTGGCGACGCTTTCGTGGCAGAAAACCAAAAAGGAATTCACCGACAATGTGCTAGAGATGGAGGCGATGACTTTTGAAGGGTTGCCGGAGCTTGAGTCGGAATATTCAAAAGCCTCCGCCCGCAAGAGAGCGAAGCTGCTGAACGCCTACACCGCTGAAATCCACGACAAGTGCGCTGCCCGCTGGAAGGAACTGGAGGCGAAGTACTGGTCAATGTTCGGAAGAGGATTTTAGCACCGAAAGTGCCGAAATGGTAAAACGGTGCCTGCAATTTGTTTTGATAAGCGATGACTATCTTTATGAATATTAGAATGTTGAATATAATTGTGGCGTGCTTGCTGGCCTCCTTGTTTCCAGCGGTGGCGTCGGCTCAGGATTGTTGCTGTTCGGAGGATTCTAGCCCTAAATATGTGGCGTTGTCTTTTGATGACGGACCGAGTTTGATGTACACCCCAATGATGTTGGATGTGCTGGAGGAGAACGGTGTGAAGGCCTCGTTCTTTCTGATTGGCCAGAACATAACGGAAGAGACCGCCCCTATTATCAGGCGTATGGTTCAGATGGGATGTGACGTGGAGAATCACACATATTCCCATCCTAATCTTACGCAGATTTCTGATGTTCAGATTCTTGAGGAGGTTGCTAGGACGGATTCCCTGATTGAGGCCTATGTTGGGACAAAGCCGAGATACCTTCGCCCGCCATTCACCGCTCACAACGCCCATGTCGCTGGACTCATTGACGAAAAGATATTCATCGCCGGCCTAAGCTGTCAGGATTGGAGGGCTGACATGCCCGTTGAGGCTCGTGTGACAAGAACCCTTGAACGTGTCGAGGACGGACGCATCCTCCTCTTCCACGACACCAACGAGCGCACCGTCGAGGCCATGAAGACCATCATCCCCCAGCTCAAAGCCCGTGGCTTCGAGATCGTCACCATCCCCGAACTCTTCCGCCTCTCCAGCCACACCCCCGCCTACAACTCCCCGAAGATGTACGGCAGAGCCTATAAATAATGATTTATCAATTGGATAGTAAATGCCGTCGGGACTTTTTCCGTATTTCTGTCCCAATAAATCGGGAATTTTTCCGAGTTTTAAAGGTGCCACAATGCTTTCTCTGCGTTCCGCTGTTGAGGATCTGCTGATTACTGGAAGACCCCTGAAGCGTTCTGTCATAAAGGTATGTTCCGACACCGGAATAACGGACGGCAGCGTCAGGGCCTTTGTCGTCACCAGTAAGGATGACCAAAAAGTGTAAGATTCATCCATTTGTCCGACCGAACACCATTCCGGCCGGACAATCGTCCTCACTCGGCAATTATGTCCGGCCAAGGAGGTTTATACCGGAGATATTGCGACCAGAAGATCACGCCACAGCCCAGCCGTCAACGGTGCGGGTTGCGGAGGAGAAGTTGATTCCGAGCTTGATTATCTGCTTGCCGGAACTTAAGAAAGGTTTGTCGTAGCCTTTCTCCTCGATTTGTCGAAGGGCGGTTTCCGGTGATTGGTCGCGCTTCAACTCGATGATATAGACAAAGCGGTCGGTGTCGAAGACGATGTCAATCCTTCCGTTTGAGGTGTGATATTCAGTCTTGACATAGAGCCCCATCATCTTGAGCATCACGGACATCACATTCTGGAAATAGAGTTCCAGATCGCCTTGAATCTCATAATCATTGCCCGACAGGAAGGTGGTGAAGCGATTCATGAAACTTTGCGTGTCACCTCTCTCTATGTCACGGATGAACTGATAGACAGAGAGCTCTCCTTGGATCAAGGCTGGCGCGAAAAGTTGGCTGAGTGAATTGAGGAAGCCGCTTTTTACCTCTTCGTTCGGGTAGTCGAGATTGTAGGTGTTGAAGCGCTTGTCGTAATGCTTGATTGTCAAGTAGCCGGTTTGGTACATCAATGTTATTGGAGCTGGGCTTTTGTAGTTCGCACCGGTCAGAGTCTCTATCGGGACGTCATTCTTGGAAATATTATCCAGATTGTAGTTGCCTTGCTTCAGATAGCGGACAAGGAAAGACGGAGTGCCGGTCTCGTACCAATAGTTTCTGAATTCTTGAGCGTAGAATGTGTTTAACAGGCTGAAAGGATTATAGATACCAGCAGCATTAGGGTGAAAATGATAGCCATCGTACATTTTTGCCAACTCGCGATAGCATTCCTCTATTTCCATATCGTTCGCCTTGGCCAGTTCTGCGACACTCTCGCTGAAATTGCTTCGGAGCTCAGCCTCGGAGATTCCGCAAATGTCAGCGTAGCGATTGTCCATCGAGATGTCATTGAGATTGTTCAATCCGCTGAATATGCTCATCTTGCCGAGTTTCGTCACTCCGGTCAGAAAAGCGAATCTGATCATGCTGTCCTCGCCTTTCATCACGCTGTAAAGCCCATGAAGTTCCCTGCGGAAAGACTCCATCAGCTCCGGATTGTCGAGGTTGTCTATTATCGGCTTTTCATATTCATCGATAAGGATGACAACGCTTTTGCCCGTTTTTTCGTACGCCTTTTCAATGACAGTCTTGAATCGGGTCGGGAAATCCTTGGAGCCATTGTTGATTCCATATCGTTCTTCCCATTTATGCAACGAATGATCAAGGTTAGCGTCAAGGTCGGATGTCGAGGTGTATCCGCTTCCCGTGAAGTCCAGATGAAGGACAGGGTATTCTGTCCAGTCCTTTTCAAGAGATTCGATGTCCAATCCTTTGAACAGTTCTTTTTGTCCGCTGAAGTAAGCCTCCAGCGTTGACACCAGCAGACTCTTCCCAAACCGGCGTGGCCGGCTCAAGAAATAGTACTTTCCCGTTGAGGCAAGCTGATAGACCAACCTCGTCTTGTCAACATAGGCGAACCCTCTCTCGCGGATGTAGGAAAAGCTCTGTATTCCGATCGGATATAACATAAAAGTCTCCTCCTGTCTGTTTTTTTGTATTTGCCAGCCCAGGTTTCATGCCGTCAGGGCTGATAATTACAAAGTTAATCTTTTTTGTCAAAAATAGAAATAGTATTCAAGAGTACCTGTACCCATAACATCAAGATAAAATATTATTCCGGCCGAAATATTCAATTCCCCTGTTCCAGATGAAATCACCGAGTGACAGTCCTTGGAAGCTGTTTTTACCGGTACGTCTCGGACGTGATAATATTCTTTCAATACATTCTAATACAAAAAACCGAACAGCCATAGCGGGATTCGTGCTCCGTAACCTGTCTCAATGCCATCTATGGCGAGGAAACTGTCTGGAATGTCGGCTATTTGTGAGAAGTCTTTAGATGGTCCTCCTACTTCCACTCTCAGCT
>DBKH01000081.1:0-1406 GCA_002297815.1 Bacteroidales bacterium UBA755
GGCAAGATAGCCGCCGGCTACATCCGTGGAATCCAGAGCCAAGGAGTCGGGACGTCCATCAAGCATTTTGCGGCTAACAACCAGGAACTCAACAGACTTTACCTTGACGCAAGGGTTTCTGTACGTGCCCTGCGCGAAATCTACCTGAGGAATTTCGAGATTGCAATCAAGGAGAGCGACCCTTGGACCGTCATGACTTCCTACAACTACATCAACGGCACTCTTGCCGCTGAGAATCACGATCTTGCCACAGGTGTGCTGAGGGATGACTGGGGCTACAAAGGCGTGGTCATGACAGATTGGGCCGCGGGATTATATTCAGACAAGATGGTCGCAAGCGGCAACGACATGATCCAGCCGGGCAGCGATGACCACTACAAGCGTCTCGTCAAGTCCATGAACGACGGAACGTTGCCGATGTCCGCTGTTGACACTGCCGTGACAAGGCTTCTGAGGCTCATCGTCAAATGCCCTCGTTTCAAAGGGTATGAATATTCCAACAAACCGAACCTTGAGAAGAATGCATCCGTGGCCCGTAAGGCCGCTGAGGAAGGTATCGTGCTGCTGAAGAATGACTCAGAGTCCCTGCCTTTGGCTCCTGAATCAACGATCGCATTGTTCGGAGTGACTTCCTACGAGTTCATCACCGGAGGCACAGGAGCCGGAAACGTCAACGGCTCTTATGTAATCAACCTTAAGCAGGGGCTTTCTGACGCGGGATTCGGACTTGACAAGACCACAGACGACTTCTACAATGACTGCCTCAAATACGAAAAGTTCAACACCCGCAGAATCAACAGCAAGTTCAACCAGTGGTTCGTGGACGCTGAACGTCCTGCCGAGGCTCTTCCATCCAAAGACGTTCTGGCTCAGGCCGCCAAGGATGCTGACAAGGCCGTCATCACCATAGGGCGCATCTTCGGTGAAGGAAAGGACAGGCTTTACCAGTTCAGTTTTCTGTTGTCCGCTGACGAGATGAGGCTTATCAAGGCAGTTTCCGAGGCTTTCCATGCCGAAGGGAAGAAGCTGATTGTCGTGCTGGACGTTGGCGGAATCGTGGACATGACAGCATGGCAGGACATGGCCGATGCCGTGGTAGTCAGCTGGTTGCCAGGCTGCGAGGCAGGTCATGCAATCGCATCCGTGCTTTCTGGAGAAGAGACACCAAGCGGAAGACTTCCGATGAGCATTCCGGTAAACTACTACGATGACCCGACCGCTGGCACCATGCCTCAGATTCTCACGGACAAACCGATCAACTACTCGTTCTACCGCCCTGCACCGATAGGGGTCACAAAACGGTACGATCTTGAGAACATCGACTATGTCAACTACCGTGAGGGAATATATTCCGGCTACAGGTACTACGTCACCGACAAGGTCCGCACCGCCTACCCGTTCGGCTT
>DBKH01000081.1:1469-5619 GCA_002297815.1 Bacteroidales bacterium UBA755
GTCAACGTGACCGTGGAGAACACCGGCAAATATTCCGGAAAAGAGGTCGTACAGATCTACGTCAAAGCTCCCGGCAAGGACATGGACAAGCCGGCCCGTGAACTTAAGGGATTCACCAAGACGGAAACTCTTGCTCCAGGACAAAGCCAAACAGTCGAAATCAAGATTCCGAAGAGTCTTCTGGCCTCCTACGATGAGTCCCGCACCGGTTGGGCCACCGAGAAAGGAACCTATTCCTTCATCGCTGCCAAAAACGTGGACACACCAGTTCTCGTGAAGAAAGTGAAGATCGCCACCCCGACCTTCACCCCGACCGGCAACTATCTGACCGCCTCTCCCCTCTTCTTCGAACGATAGCATTCTGGTGTGGAGCCTAACACGATGCAAATCAACCAACTGACAGAACGTCCTCCTGCCCGCTTTTGGTAGGAGGACGTTTTATTATATCATTTACCTTCAAGTATTTATATTACATGACATTCAACGCTGATGACTTTCCGCCAGTTGAATCAATATCATGTCCGGTGAAAGCCTTGCTGGCCGGACGAAATGTAGAGGCCATACGTTTTGTCCGGTGAAAACACAATCCACCGGACAAACAGTGCTAAGGATACAAATAGTGTAAATTTCACAAAAGCCTTTCAACTGCATAACGAGTCTGCGCTGACCTGTCGCCTGCATATTCATCAAGCGGCTGAAGAATCTATATGCAAAGAATGGCATCAGCAGTTTATAAGGACAAACAGAAAAATGACATCTCAGCCTTCTATAAGATAAATCTTAGGATATTTTCTAAAAACAATAGTAGATATTCTAAAATTTATCTATATTTGCAGCAAACTAATTCGTATTAACATGAAAAACGCATTGACAGCGAAAGAAGAGGAGCTGATGAACATTTTCTGGAGGAAGGGAGAAATGTGCATCCGGGATCTTGTGAACAGTCTTCCTGAACCGAAACCGAGCTACACCACGGTCTCAACCCAGGTGTCGTTTTTGGAGAGCAAGGGATTCCTTTCGCGCCGGCCTGTCGCCAACACGTTCATCTACGAAGTGAGAATCTCTGAAAAGGAATATAGAGGCACGACCATCAGCGGCATCGTTGAGAGATATTACAACAACTCTTTCGCCAGCGTGGTCTCGCAATTCCTTGAGGATGAGAAACTAGGCATCAAGGAGTTGAAAGAAATCATCGCACAGATAGAAGAAAAGCACTGACACGTTCCCTATGCACACATTCATACTATACCAGCAGAAAGTCGCGTTGATCCTCATCGCGTTCTACCTCTGTTTCAAGTGCTTTCTGAGCCGGGAAAAGATGCATAAGGTGAACAGGATTGTCATCGTCTCGACCTCCATACTTTCATTCGTACTGCCGCTGTGCGCAATAACCATCCACAAAACCGCGAATATTCCTGAGACAATCGTTCCTGAAATAATCAACGAAGTCGGCACGATGGAACCCTCTGTCATTGGGAAAACCAGTAAAATGCCATGGGAACCGCTGATTATCACCATCTTCTGGCTTGGGGCATTCTTTGTGCTTTGCAGAACACTTTTAGGAATATACCGCGTCGTGAGACTGATCAATAGCGGGGAACGCAAAGAACTCTACGGCAGCGAAGTCATAGTGTGCGACAAGAATATTCCTCCTTTCAGCTGGATGAAATGGATCGTGATGAGCAAGGAAGATTTCAACAGCGGCAACAGGCTTATTCTGGAACATGAAAAGGTGCACATCAGGCTTGGGCACTCAATTGACGTCCTTCTGTTTGACCTTATGTCGGTTTTCCAATGGTTCAATCCAGCGGCCTGGCTTTTCAAACGCGAACTCAGAGCCGTCCATGAATATGAGGCCGATGACGCTGTCCTCCGGGAAGGCGCGAACATCAAGGAATACCAATATTCATTAATAAGAAAAGCTGTCAGCGCGAGCGGCTACTCAATCACTAACAGCTTTAATCACAGTATTCTTAAAAATCGTATTACTATGATGTCAAAATCAAACGCTACAGCGATGAAGTGGCCCGGAGTCGCCTACATCCTGCCGCTTGTCTGCGGCACTTTGGCGTTGAACGCCAGAACGGTCACAGACTGCAAAGTTAGTGAAAATTCTTCATCCACGGACGAACGGGCAGTCAGAATTGAGGTCAAAACGGACGGCAACGGGGATATTCATTATCTCGTGAATGGAGAAAGCATCGTGTTCGGGGATATTCCTGACGCGCTCAACTCTCTGCTGGAAGGGAACAATGCGGATAAGGTAGAAATTCTTGCCCCGGCGGAAGTAAGATGCGGTGTCATCTATGACATCAGGGAACTACTCAGAAATGCCTCAGTCCTGAAGGTTCAATACTCCTGCCCGGACCTCGGAAGCGTGCCGATGCGTATCCCACCTGAGAATAAAGTCGTTGAAAAGTCTGGACTCAAATTGATCGAGCCGTCGGAAGCGGTTAAGAATATGCCAAAGGAGATGGTGCACTATCTATGTATCAACAAGAATAGCAAGTATTTGTACCTACGCTTCAACAAGGACAAGAATTTGTACGACACGATTTTCGTCACACCGGATGAACTTTTGAATATTGCCGCTGAGTCCATACGCTCAAACCATCAGACAATGATCTGCTTACAGACGGACACAGCCACACCATACGGCACGTACGTCACCGCTTTGAAGGAACTGTCCAACGCTGTCTCTCTGATCAGAAATGAATATGCCAACGGACACTTCGGAAAACAGTTCGAGGAATTGGACAGCGATGAGTGCGGTGCGGTTCTGAAAGTAATTCCACAGAACATCTGCGAGATCGCACCGAAAACAGCTTCTTAATCTTCTGCCTTTCCCAAACTTTCGCTATCTTTGTAATTTGTTTTAAGTAAAAAGACTATGCCGGATAGCAACTTTATAGACTACGTGAAGATATGGCCATAAACAAGCATTGAAAATCATAGGTAAAACGGCAATAGAGATGGTTCTATTGCCGTTTTGCATTTTTAGCAATTTCTTAATTTCGGGTTTAAAACTGCAATTTTTGAGAAATTTTGTTACTCCGTTGTTACTCGAAATGAAATGTAAAATCGGCATTACAAGCACATAAAATTATGTTTTAGTTACGGATTGTTAATGGTTTTTCATTGATTTTGTTACCCCATTGCCATTTCAAATCATTTNNCTTATATTTGCCTATGGTTATAAACCGTTGATTATTATGAGAAAAGACGATAGCGACACCATTAAGGAACCGATAAAAATACGGTATAAGGAACTACAGAAAGGCGGAGCCTCAATTTATCTGGACTGCTATGTCAACGGTATCAGGGAATACAAGTTTCTGAATCTGTATCTGAAGGAGGAAAAGACACGGGCGGACAAACTTTGGAACAAGGAGCAGGTTCGTCTGGCCAATGCAATAAAGGCACAATACATCATCGATATTCAGAACGGAGAGTATGGATTCAAAGATAAGAACAGGACAAGGAAGTTGAGTTTCATCAAGTATTGCGAGGATATGGCCGAGGACTATGAGGAAAACGGCCACAAGTCTTGTGCGATTCTCTTGCGTAGCGCAATCCAACGCCTTATACGATATAAGGGAAAGGCCATAATGTTCAGTCACATTGATAAAGAGTTTCTTATCGGATTCATCGAATTTCTGAATAATGACACCAGAGATTTTGATAGGGAGTGTAAGGACAAGAAGCGCAAGCAGAAGCCTATCAGCAATGTGTATAAGGAGGCGCTGTTTGCAAGGCTTATGGTCGCCCTCAACAAGGCAGAACGAGACGGCATAATACTTAAGAACCCTGGCAAGGACATTGACCGAAGTATAAAGCCACATTCTGAGCCAAATAGCCGCTGTTACCTGACATTGGATGAGGTTCAGAAAATCATTGATACTGACTATAGACCAGATAATGATGTAAAACCGGCTTTTCTGTTCAGCTGTTTCAGTGGATTGAGGTATTCTGATATCCAGAAGATGACTTGGAAGGAAATCACTGTAAATCAGGATGGACTTGCACAGCTTGAGACTTCTATGAAGAAAACAGGAAAGCCTCTCTATCTGCCACTTTCAGACAATGCGCTGAAATGGCTCCCGGAAAGAGGAGATATGCCCGAGGAGTCACACGTGTTCTATAAGTTGCC
>DBKH01000081.1:5722-6728 GCA_002297815.1 Bacteroidales bacterium UBA755
TACGGTGCAGACCTTTATACGGTATCGAAGTTGCTAGGTCACAGCAACGTGCGCACAACTCAAATATATGCGAAGATTGTGGATGAGAATAAGAGAAAGGCAGTGAACCTTATACCAACGTTGTAAGTAAAAAAAATATATATAATGGAAAAGGCAGGATTTGTGAAGGCAGGAAATTTTGTGGCGGATGAGAATTATTCAACTTGGTTGAAGTCAATCAAAGGAAGACTCAGGCACGCCCAAATAAAGGCATCCGTACGGATTAACCAATCGATGCTCGAATTCTATTGGGAACTAGGGCACGACATCAACACTTTGCAGGATACTTATTCTTGGGGAAGTGGATTCTTCGAGAAACTGAGTCTGGATTTGAGAAACGAGTTCCCAGGGCAGGAAGGCTATTCCGTCACCAACCTTAGATACATCAAGAATTGGTATGCGTTTTACAATCAATGCGATACAATTCGTTACCAACTTGGTAACGAATTAAAGGATTCAATGCCGGAGAAATTCGCATACATTCCGTGGAGACATCATATCGATATACTTAGAAGGTGCAAGAATATAGAGGAGGCCTTGTTTTATATTGATGAGACTATATCTAACGGATGGAGTCGTAGCGAGATGAATAGTCAGATAGACTCGAATCTTTTTGCGAACAAGGGTAAGGCCTTATCTAATTTCAATGAAAAACTTCCAGCAGTTCAAGGCAAACTGGCCGATGAAATACTCAAAGGCGAATATAAACTTGATTTTCTGCCGATTGCAGGAGATGTCGAGGAAAGAAAACTGGAAGATGCTTTGGCCCAGAACATTACTAGATTCCTTCTAGAATTGGGAAGCGGCTTCGCTTATGTCGGCAGACAGATGGAATTGAGAATTCCAGGACCTGACGAGACATCTTTCTTCCCAGATATGGTATTCGACCACATCAAGATGAAATGTTATGTTGTAGTGGAGCTCAAGGTGGTGGACTTTATTCCGGAATTTGCAGGGAAGATCAATT
>DBKH01000059.1 GCA_002297815.1 Bacteroidales bacterium UBA755
ATGAGAAGGAAAAATCAAAAAATATAATAACTTTGCCGAACCGAAAGCGGCCATATCCGAAGTGGTACATTTGAAAACGCTCCAGAAGGTACATTTAATGTGATATAGTCACGTCATCTGATTGCAGTGTCTATCGAAGGTCTGGCCGCTAGCGGCCAGACCTTCGATGCTGTTCAGTACGCATCCGGGCATACTTGTGGTGTAACCGTCCCCGCAGCCCCATCTTGCCGTGCGCGAAGAAGATTCATACCTTCGCGCAAAAACGGGAAAGATGAGAAAGAAACAAGAAACAGTCCCGGCCAAAAGACGTGGCCGCAAATCAGCATTTGCTGATGTTGTATTAGCCGATAGCACCTCAAACTGTGCAGACGTGAGGAGCGGCATTGAATTGTCCTATCCCAATGGAGTGCGCGTCATGATCCCATAGGGGATGCTAAAGATCAGTAATAATAACCGGCATAAAAACATTCAAAAAAACGACATATGCTGTTTACCTCTGGGTACTATCCGACATTAAGTGATAAAAGAGTCACTTACAATGAAAATGAAACGTAACAATAAAATCAACGAAAGGAGGCTCAGGCGGATTCATTCAATCTGGGCGGATGTGGCAAGGATATACGCCAAGGCAGGCAAGGAGGCCATACTCCTGGGTGGGCATAAAGCAGAACCGGCTCGTACCGTGCGCAAAGCGGTGATATTCAAAGGTGAGATGGACTTCATCTCTCGGTGCATCCTTGACCGGAAGAACATTGAGACCGGAGGGCAGCTGTTTGGTTATTGGACCGAGGATGGGACTCCGGTGATCCTCTACGCCATCGGGCCGGGGCCTCGGGCGAATCATCAGGTCACGTTCTTCAATCAGGATGTTGACTATCTGGTGAAAGTCGGGAATATTCTTCGGAATCGCTATGGGTTGTACCACATCGGTGAGTGGCACTCGCATCATCAGCTTGGGCTGGCGAAACCAAGTGGACACGACTCGGACAATATGACAAGTGTGATCAAACGGCGCGACCTTGGGGAGTTTCTCCTCTGCATCGGGAACTGCGACAACTTCTCGTCCTCGCTGAACGCCTTTCTCTGCAATTCATCTGAATGCCGAAGCATAGCGTGGGACTACGTGATGGCGGACAGTCCTCTCAGGCAAGTCATCGACAATGATCTAGGCAGACTTATCTGCCGGCCGCAGACAGTCCAAGCACGTCATAAAGACCCTATACTCAATCAATAGCATCGAATATGAACAAAGAAAGATTTCTGGCGGAGAATCAGGTTCTGGCTTCGAAAGTCCCGTCAAGCGCCTACCGCTTTCTTGGCATTGGAACATCTTCTCCCTACTTGAGGATAGCGGCACGGACAAACAACGGGCACTTCTACACACTGCACTTTGACCTGAGAGGGTTTCCGGAAAGTTCGCCCAAAGTGTTCGTCACCAAGATGCTCAAAAACAGGTCAGGAGAGAACATGGCCGGGGCAAGTGGTTCAATGCACACCTTGTGCAGTGAGAATGGTTGGACACGAATATGCCACTATGGGCAGAATGCCTGGACACCATACGTTTCCCTTTTCAAGGTGTACGTAAAATGCTGTCTGTGGCTGAATATGTACGAGCAGCACCTTGTGACAGGGATGCCGATAGAGTTCTATCTTAACCATCAGCAATAGAAAACAATTCAAACCGACATATAATATGATTTCCAAACAAGGACTTAGTGATCTTGCGGCGGATGTCCGCGACATCAATTACGGTGGCTCTATGAAAGAGTTGGTGTTCAATCCTGAAACAGGAGATTTCGAAGCCTGCACACGTGGGACATCTCACGGAACTGGTGAAATCGTGACCGAGATGACAGAGGGAGGATTCGCTGCTGAAATGGCAGCAGACTCCCCTTCCGTCAGAGTCATTCTGGATGCTCAGGAGATTGAAACCTTGAAAGATGGGCAAGATGTTGTGGAGGGCTGGGCTTATGAATGGGAAGGAGAGAACGTTGTACACATCAAGACAAAGCCCCTGAAACATTCCTTCGGGAAAGAGAGCAAAGCTTATTTTGTAAAGAATGGCGGGAGCATTCCGAAAGATTCGGAATACGTGGTTATACTGGATGGCAGCAAAGCCCCTGTTTGCCGGAGACTTAAGGATGGGAACTCCGAAACGCTCCATTACGAACTCATTCCATCACGTGAGGAATTATATTCAAGGAATAAAGGGATCCTTGAGGTTGACATCCTGAAGGAGAAAAGGGTGCTTATTGTTGGGTTGGGAAGCTTCGGCAGCCAGATAGCGGTGGAGTTGGCGAAGGCCGGAGTAGGAAGTTTCGCTCTTATTGATTTTGACAGGGTTGAGCTTCATAATCTGGCAAGGCACATCGCCACAGTCAATGACATAGGACGGCTGAAAACAGATGTGGTCGAGGATGCCGTCAAGGGCAAGAATCCGTACGCGCAAGTTGACAAGCGCCCTATTGACCTGAATGACAACATTGTACTATTAAGCGAAGAAGTCCGCAAAGCAGACATTGTGGTGTGCGCCACCGATAACAACAGAAGCAGGTTCGCCCTGTCAAAAGTTCTGAAAGATGAAGGCAAGACAGGAATATTCGGCCGGGCCATCACGCGCGCTGAAGGAGGGGATGTGTTCCGTTACCGTCCAGGAGGTCCGTGCTACAGTTGCCTGATCGGGAAAGGCCTCACCAACGAAGAGGAGATAAGCGATCTGCAAGCCGCGAGGCGTGAAGGAAGGATTCCGGCCTACGTCTCTCAGGAAGATGCTGAAGCCATGGTTCAGGTGGGCCTGTCATCGGACATTCTCCCTATCTGCAACCTGATGGTGAAACTGGTCCTTGTCGAACTCTCAAAAGGGAAGGATTCGGGAATATCCTCGCTTGAGGAGGAACTCCCCTACGACTACTACATTTGGGCTAACCGCCGGGACAGGCATTATGCGAACTGGAAACCATTCTCTGAAGCCGGCCAGGGACCGACAATCCTCAAATGGTATGGAGTGCGCATTGAGAGAAATCCTGGCTGTCCGTTATGCGGGGAGACAATCAATCTTGATTCCGGAGAAGGAATGATCGAAGGTCTGGAAGGCATAGAACCTGAACTCTAATGATTTATGGCATATCGATACAACGAGAAAACCGGAGAGTTCGAAGATTTAGGTAACAGCCGGGAAAGACTCCATGACAGTCCTAAGCCTCCCGAAGAGGGCAGGAAAGAGAGCAATGGTTGGATTTGGGTTGTAGTGGCCATCTTCGCAATCAACTTTCTGGCACAACTGCTTACAGCACTACAACAATGATAAGGCATATTCATTAACATCAAACAATCACATTATGTCACCAAATTTAAAGTACATTTTTTCAGCCTTGATTCCAGCTTTGGGATGGAGCTACTGGCTTTGGGAAGACGACCGTGCAGTCGCAAAGAAATGCGGCAAGATCGGCACCATCGCTTTTGCCATCGGTTTTCTGTTCAGTATGTGCACCGGACTCATAGGAAGATAGGTCAGACGAGTTTAGTTTGCAAACCACAGCCACACGGAACGGCAACAGAGACGCGCGCAGGGCATGTCGGTGTGGCTGACCCTACCTTCGGAGATAGGGGTCGGGCACAGTGGATGGGGCTACAGAGGGGTGTGGGGCATGATGGCGTGGCCGTGGTTTGCAAAAAGTCTAATTGAACCTTACGATACTGCCTATTGTTCAGGGGTAGGACATTCTAGTGTACGAAATCAACGTATTCTGTACGAAATGATATTCGGTGAGGTTTCGTACAGCATGGAGGGGGTTTTATAAAACTCATTTTGAGGGATTGAGGGGATTGAGGAAATTTGCGGCAACATAAGAAACAAATACAACAACGAATATGAAAAGGATCATCGGAATTTTGATTGTCGCGCTGGCGGTGGCCGGGGCGGGGGTGAATGGTTGGACGGCTATGGCGCAGGAGAAGCAAATCGCTGAAATCGAGCAAGAGGCTCAAGACACTCAGGAGTGTAATGATATTCTCAAATCATGCAAGGAGTTGCGAAGGAGTGGTGAGTTCAGAAAGGCTGTGGATGAGGGAATCCGTTACATTGCGGCCGGAGGGGCGGACAGTCTGGCGGTAGTTATGGATGTGCTGACAACGGATGTGGAATACTCAGAAGCGATGCTTCGAGGCAGAGTTTCGGGTGATCCTATGAATATTATTCTATGGCGGACAATACTCTCGCTCTTCTATAACCAAACCGAGAATTACAGGATGGCGCTGAAAGAAACTCTGAAGATGAAATGGATGCTGAACGGAACCGGGGCATTGGCTGAATATATAGGCGGGTATTACTACAAGCTTGGAATGCCGGAAGATGCCGTGACCGAACTGGAGGGTGCTGATGACTCGGTGATTCAGAACGACCCTGCATACTACCATTGCGCTTTGGGGCAGTGCCACCAGCTTGCAGGCCACTATGCGGATGCGATTTCTGAATATTCAAAAGCGGTCGATGCCGGCTATGCAGAGTCCAGCGCCTTCATCAGTTTAGGAACATGCTATGAGCATCTTGGAGAAGACTCCAAGGCAGTGGATCAATATAATCTAGGAATAGACCAAGATGACCCTGCGGCATATCTTTGCCGTGGCAGGATCTATCTGAAGCAGGGGCATAAGGATCTTGCCTATGCTGATTTCAATGCCGTGGTCGAAAAAGACACAGTCTTGACTGAGGATAGCGACAGACAATTCGCATTATATTCTCTTGGGAGGTACGGGGAGGCACTGGACTGGCAGAAAGCGCTGGACACACGGTTTCCTGACAGCAAAGAGGTCGATTTCAGAAGGGCTTGTCTCTATTCTTTATTGAACCGGACCGAAGACGCTGTCGCAGCTATGGAGGCCGCATTCAAGCACGGGTTGAACAATTTTAGCCTAATAGATAATAATGAATATCTTGATGCGGTCAGTGATATTCCCGAGTTCAAATCATTGGTGGAGAAACACCGCTCCAAGCACAATGCTTTCGTGGAAAGTATCCGCAAGGAAATCCGCTCCATGCTCTCCGGTGAAGGCACAGGTCCCGCATTCTGCAATTCTTAACTGGCAAGGCTATTGAACTTCACAAGAGATACGCACGCCATAAGGCACAAGCCGAACCGGTAAAGAAACGCTTGCGGATCACGGCCACGGGGAATGGCAACAGAGGCATGTACAGGGCATGTTAGTGTGGCTGACCCTACCTTATGGGATGGGGGTCGAGCACGGTGGATGGGGCTACAGAGGGGTGTGGGGCAGGATGGCATGGCCGTGGTTTGCGAAAGTGGCTGAGGGGGTGGAACAAAGGAGACAATGTTGGCACTTCACCAAAAACCGATGTTTGGAAGTGTACAACAACTTTGAGGTTTACCTTTCAGAAGAAATGGCATTAACAAGTAAACAAAAGGATACATAAATATGCAAGGATTCTTAACATCAAGGCACACCCGGGCTGCCGGACTGACTGATAAGTATGGATGGAAATTCCTGAGGACAGCGGGACTGCTCTCAGTGGCGTTTATGGGGATAGGAGTTTGTGTAAGTGGACATCTTCTTGCCATGGCTGGTTACTGGATCAACCCGGATTTGACAGCCATCTCTGTCATGACCTGGTTCATTGTAATGGGAATGATGCTGGCTCAACTCCTGCGGCCATCCAAGAGAGTCACAAGGATTATGGGCGGACTGGCAGGGGCGTGCATCATAGCCCGTATAGTACTCAATTACGTACACTTAGGAATATACTCATCTCTGCAATCCTTGGATATTCCTTGGTTCTATGTCGTTATTCTGTTTGTCTTTCTCACAAGCGTGTGCTTTGGGGCTTATATTCAAAATGAGTTTGGGGCTGTGCTTTATCGGGGACGGATAGTTAAGGTTGCGCTCATCGTTTTGATGACAATGATAGGGATAATGGCACTTATGCGGAGCTTAAAGACACTTGAACTCAGTGCGTTTGCGTGCTCATCAATATGTTCTTTCAATATTCTTGCTTCGATATTCATTCCCTTTTCCATAGCCGTGTTGTTCAGGAGCCGGGCTGCATACCGGATTACAAGGCCGTTGGTGGTTAAATTCGTCCTTGTCGCACTGGCTTTGGCGCTTGCGTATGAAACTTACGGCACCTCAATGTGGATTGTGTCAGTGTCCCCTATCGTTATCGCGCTGGTTGCTTTTGCTCCGACTCTTGTCCAACGGATGGTGAATGATATGAAATGGTTATAAGAAAACAGGTTAAATATTTTTAAGTCATGAAAAAGATTATATTTCTTATTATTTGTTGCTGTGTTAGTCTAAACGTTAATGCGCAATGGCGTAAAGAATATATTCCGGGTGATGAATTAAAGAGAATTCCGTCCGAATGGAGTTACCGTTATGACATCGGAGATAAATCAATTACATTTACAGAATCAACGGGAATGCTATTGATGGTTGCAAAGAAACAATTCTTTTTGGCAAATGATGATGGAGGGGTTCCTGTTCTAATCGGAATGTATAAGAATGGGAAGTTGATAGAGAAAGAGAATTTTATCTTTACCATAACTCCAGACAAACATGCATGTGGGTTAGTTGGCTTTAAAGAACACTTGAAATCAATCATTACCAATGGAACGGTAATTCGAATAGTCGCGCCATTGCACGATGATTTTGATTTTGACATAACAACCACCCAGATGCCTGAAAAATTCGGATCAACTCAACGCAGTCTGGTTATGGGCATCTGATGTTTTAAATGGACAAGCTTCTAAATGCCAAAACTGATTTATATTGGATGCCTATGAATCTGTATCTTGACATCGATGGGGTACTGCTGGATTACGCAGCAGACGCACCGGTGGAAAACGCCTCTATATTCATTGATTTTATAACCAGTGAATTCGATTGTTATTGGCTCACGACGCACTGTCAAGGAGACACAGTGACAACGATTGAGTACTTGGCCGAATATTTTCCGACTGAAGTTATAGCAAAACTCAAAGTGGTAAAGCCTACGGTTTGGAAAACTCTCAAGACAGAGGGCATCGATTTCAGCAAGCCGTTCATCTGGCTGGACGACTGCCCGTTTCGGGCAGAAATCGAGACGTTGGATTCCAAAGGAGCATCAGACTCCTTGTTCAAGGTGAATCTTGGAAACAGAGATGAGCTTCTTGGAGTCATTGAGTTCTTGAAAAGAGTAAAGGCGTTCCATTTTACATACTTTTGAAAAACTTGAGTATTTGTAAATAAATGCGACAAAAGGTAGATAGCATATACCTTAAAGCGCGATATTTTGCAAATCAAAGGTAACTATGACATGGACAAAGTAGATGCGATAATGAACGCCAAATATAATCAGATAAGTTAAGTGTAAAAAATAACCTGCATCACTTCCAAGACGTAATGAATTGATATTCAGGCTTGGCACTCTGAGATTGATGCAGCTTATTTTTTCAACATTACTAAATGTAATGCTTAAACATTAGGAATAACATATTTTTGATTCATTTCAAAACAAATTCTAATTCAGATTGGACAATGAGCATATTTCGTTACAACGTGTTCATTCTTGACCCCGAAAACCGCTTGATAGATCACAACGGTGAGGTAGTGCACAGTGACGGGTTCATCTATGATGTCACCTTGGTAAGTATCTCACTAACTAATGGTGAGATACTTACCTATCTTTCTAACTATCGTTCTATACGATATTTCGAATCAAGATGTGCCAGCCCTGATGATTGGAGAGAAGGGGATAACAGAATATTGATAAGATGTTTTACAATGCTCATCTACGCTAACTGCTTTTGCAGTACATTTAGAAAGAACAAAATCTTTCTTATCATCCGTAATCAAAAGATCAAAGCCGTATTTGAGCTATTATTGAAAAACGATAAATTCAAGTGCAGGCACATTCGGGTTCCTGACATGATCGCCCCTGGCTACGTCGCGGTGACGCAGTCCTAATGCGTAGAACTCTCCGGATGATTTCGATTGTAACGGCCAAAGATGCGCTCGCGCTACTCGAAGGAGCGGCACAATCGTCATTGAACTCACCAGTAGAGAACTACCGATCAAGTAATTACGGATGGAAAGCCTCCGATGTGATCGGACTTGGTACACCAAAGAACGCACTGGTGTACCAAACCTCATTAAGGTGGTGTTTGGTACAGGGAAATGTGTTCTAGTGTACGAAACCACTTTAGAATGACGCTTGGTGCACAAGAAGGATGTTTTATGCACGGATTGTATGTGGAAATACAGTCGCCAAGCGCATCATTACAAGCAGCCAAGTGGCAAGCGAGCATATTCAAGCGGGCATATTCATAGCGATTGAGGCGGGGGTTTCGTACTGTATTCTTTGATTTCGTACATTTGTCGGGGAGATTGGGGGCAATATTTGGAAATAATCTGTACATTCGTGGGCGAAACATCTGGAATTGATGGGGAGATATCTTTTCATAGAGACTACGGCCAACCTACTGCGGATTCCTTTGGAGAGCCTTGTGTACGTCAAGGCTGAGGGAAACTACAGCAGGATATTCACTGTTCTTGATGTGGTCAAAGGCAGCAAGGGCACATTGGTGACATACAAGCTGGGGTGGATTCACAACAGCTTGTCCGATGTGATCGGTGATGTCGCATGCAAGAATATCGTGAGGGCCGGGAAAAGCCACATCATCAATCTGGATTTTGTCTCCGAGATCAACATCTCGCAACAGACGTTGGCTTTGTCGGACTGCGACAGGTTCAACGTGGTGCTCTCCGACGGGCTGTCAAGGGAAGTTCTGAAAGCCTTGAAGTCCGCTCTAGGCAATGATGACAACGACTAAACGAAGACTCAAATGAACAGACAGGACTACGATAATGTACGGGACGACGAGGTCATCTTCATAGGGGGTGACAAAGGCCGGAATACCAACGGGAACAAGCCTCACAATAGGCCTAAGTGGCGGGTTCTTGTCATCGTGCTGATTGTGCTGGTCGCGGTGGCTTTGGCCGTGGTCTGTGGAAGAGGCGAAAGGCCAACAGACGAAGACCAGACCGGTCTATTCGAGGAAAGCATCGAGACAAAAAGCGATTCCTTGACAACGGTCGTCACGGAAGACCCTGACTCATGTGGGGTGGCATATTCAGAGAAGATTGACACGCTTGCGGCTGGAGTTCCGCTGACGTTGTACATCCCGCACTGCGCTGTCCCGGAACTCTCCGTCGGAGCTCCGGAAGAAGACAAGAGTGAATATGTCCTTGCGGCACAGGCGGCGGACATCCGGGCGGACAACCGCGAGATTCTCGGCTCGTTCGTGCTCAAAGGCGATGTGCTGGCGCAGGGAATATCCAAGAAAGGCTTCTGCGCCATCATAGACGGGCGGATCACAATAGGAGTCGCTGAAAACACGGATCTTTTCGACAAAGCCGTCGAGACAGAAGGCTATTTCTTCAGGCAATATCCTCTCGTGGACAACGGTGTGCCGGTCGATAACAATCTCAAGAGCGCCACGGTCCGAAAGGCTCTCTGCTCGAAGGGTGGCGAAATATTCATTGCTGTCTCTCAGGAAGATATGACCATGCAGCGCTTCGCCGCGACACTTGCGGCATTCGGAGTGGATAATGCGATCTACCTCGTGGGAAGCGCATCTTCGTACGGTTGGTATATTCCCGAAGAAGGGGAAGTCGTGGAGTTCAGCATCAACGTTCACCGCCGCTCCTACCGCAACGAGTCTTACATCCGCTGGCGGAAAGCGGAATAGGTTTGTGATTTCACTGATAATCATTATCTTTGCAAAAGACTTAACTAAATTTATGAATATGGTTTATAAAGCAATTGACATTGCGCATAAGCTGATAGCGATGGCGCAAAGAGATGAAGCAAATGGTGGGGAGTTGCTTACCAACCTTAAACTTCAAAAACTGCTGTACTATCAGCAGGGATTTCATCTTGCCAGTTTCGGAACGCCCCTTTTCAAAGAAGACATTGAGGCGTGGATGTATGGGCCAGTCGTCCCTTGCATCTACGATCATTTTCGGAAATATGGAGCTGAAGGGTTGCAGTTTGATGGTGAAATCATCTCGCTGACAGATCCTGAAGAGGAACTCTTCGCACAGGTGTATGATTCGTTCAGGGATTTTTCGGCAATTGGGTTGATGAATCGCACGCACAAGGAAAAACCTTGGCTAGACTCCTATCCGCACGACCGCGGCACAGTGATCGATCAAAACCTGATGAAGGAATATTTCAAAACCCAATTTTAATAGGCTTATGGGCAAGCAATTAAAGATCGCGGCTCCTGAAGTTAAAATTCAGGAGTCGGTGAAAGTTGTATTCGGGTTCTCCGAACTGAGACAATGCAGTTACATCAATGCCACAAACGATGGGAAATTTTTCATAAGATTCATCGAGCGTCTGAAGAAACTTTGTACGCTGACTTGGAATCAGGTTTACACATCATCAAGGCATTCTTTTGGAACAGAGACAATTATGAAAGAGAACCTAAATTCCTCCACACAACAGCTATGTCCTTCTGGTGTGGACAAATTACTTATCCTGCGTGCCACTGGAGACAATCACTCTTTTCTCGGCTACCGCTCCGATGATGTCTTTCAGATACTGTTCATAGAGTACCGATTCGGAGATATTTACCAGCATTATTAATGACATGTTCAAGCATACACAAAGGATATGACAAAAATATGTTCAAGGAATAAACAGGCAGAAACAACCAACGAAAAGCAACTTGAATGAAGCCGCTCAATGAATCAAAGTGACAATACGGGCTTGGGGGCATCTTCGGTCGCTTCGACAAGCTCAGCGACCTAGGAAAACACGCAAGGGTTCACATTTTTAAGAGAATCGGAAGATTCCCTTTGGGTTTGCAATGATTTTTGGGAAAATATTCATAAATTTATAGCCACATATTAAAAACACATAACCATTATGGCAAAGATTATAGAATGCGTGCCCAACTTCAGCGAGGGGCGGGACAGAAATGTGATAGACCAGATCGTGAAGGCGATCGCTTCGGCCAAGGTGAACGTCGATGGCAACGAGGAAAGCGTCAAGGTGCTTGACGTGGATCCGGGAGAGGCGACCAACAGAACCGTCGTGACCTTCGTGGGAAGCCCTGAGGCGGTGCTAGAGGCGGCTTTCCAAGGGGTCAAGTGCTCCGGAGAGGTGATCGACATGAGACATCACCACGGGGCGCATCCTCGGTCGGGAGCGTGCGATGTGCTGCCGCTCGTGCCGGTGGCCGGAATCACGCTGGAAGAGTGCGCAGAGCTGGCGCGCGGGCTTGCGAAGAGAATCTACGACGAGCTCGGCATCCCTTGCTACTGCTACGAGGCGGCTGCGTTCAAGCCGGAGAGGAAGAACCTTGCGGTGTGCAGGGCCGGGGAATATGAAGCCCTGCCGGAGAAGATCGCGGATCCTGCCAAGGCACCGGACTTCGGGCCTAAGGAATATAACGAGACAGTGGCGAAAAGCGGGGCTATCAACGTGGGAGCCAGAGACTTCCTCGTGGCTGTGAACTATAATCTGAACACTACCTCAACCCGCCGCGCGATGGCTATCGCATTCGATGTGCGCGAGAAGGGACGCAAGATGCGCGAGGGCGGAAGCCTGACCGGAAAGGTGCTCAAGGACGAGAACGGCAAGGATCGCTGGCAGCCGGGCACCCTCAAAGGATGCAAGGCAATCGGCTGGTACATTGATGAATATGGCATCGCACAGGTTTCGATGAACATCACGAACATCCAGGCGACACCTCTGCATGTAGCCTACGAGGAGGTCTCCAGAGCGGCGGCGGCCAGAGGGCTGAAAGTCACCGGAGCCGAGATTGTGGGACTGGTACCGAAACGGGTTCTGATGGAGGCCGGAAAGTTCTACCTTGAGAAGCAGGAACGCTCACTGGGAATCTCCGAGGACGAGATCATGAAGATCGCTGTCAAGTCCATGAGTCTCGACGACCTCAAGCCGTTCGACCCGCACGAGAAAGTCATTGAATATCTTATGGAAGATCCTGAGCGGATGGCCGTCAAGGAAAAGCTCATCAGAATGACGCTCAAGGGATTCGCTGAGGAGACAGCGTCCGAGTCCCCTGCCCCTGGCGGTGGCTCGATCTCCGCTTACATGGGCGCTCTCGGAGCGGCTCTCGGCACGATGGTCGCCAATCTTTCCGCCCACAAGAGAGGCTGGGATGACCGCTGGAAGGAATTCTCAGACTGGGCCGAGAAGGGACACGCTGTGATGCAGGAGCTTGTAGGCCTCGTGGATGAGGACACGGCGGCGTTCGACAAGATCATGGCGGCGTTCGGACTTCCTAAAGGCACGGAAGAAGAGAAGGCTGCCCGCGCGGAAGCCATCGAGAAGGCCACACTTTATGCCACACAGGTACCTCTGCGCACGATGAAGGCTGCATTCAGGGCCTTCGAGATCACAAGGGCGATGGCCGAAATCGGCAATCCGAATTCCGTCTCAGACGCTGGAGTCGGTGCGTTGGCCGCACGAAGTGCGGTTCTCGGAGCGCAGCTCAACGTGAA
>DBKH01000097.1 GCA_002297815.1 Bacteroidales bacterium UBA755
CGCTTCGACAAGCTCAGCGACCCTAACTCAGTGGCTCCCACCCTCCTACCCCAAAGACCAATGCTCCTGTATGTCCCTGGCAAGTCTGAACTATGCGCATTGTGAAGCCAGCAGGCGTGCAGGCCTGATTATTGCTGGTACACGCTCCCCGTGATGAAGACGTTAGAGGGTATGAAAGGGATTGTGAAACTGACATAGAACAGAGTGGAAAGTGTTGGAGCTTGTTGAAGAATATATTATCAAATTCACGGACATCGTCTGCGGATGGCCGTTGTTTACACTTCTGATAGGAGGAGGAATATTCCTGTTTATATATTCAAGAGCATTGCCGCTGAGGAAGTTGGGGATGGCGGTCAGCTCTCTGAAAATGAAGAAGAAAGGTGAGGGACAGGTCAGTTCCTTTCAGGCGCTGATGAACACCATCAGCAGCACTGTGGGGATGGGCAATATCGCTGGAGTCGCCATAGCGCTATGTGTCGGTGGACCAGGTGCTATCTTCTGGATGTGGGTCAGTGCCCTGCTTGGGATGGCGACAAAGTTCTTTGAGGGGACCCTCGCCATAATGTATAAAGGGAAAGATGACAAGGGAGTGGCACAAGGAGGGCCTATGTTCGTCCTGACCGAAGGACTAGGCAAGAAGATGAGGCCGCTGGCCGTGATGTTCGCATTCTGCGCTCTGTTCAGTGGTCTCCCTGTGATGCAGGCAAACCAACTCTCCGAGTCGTTATATTCAGTGATCCTTGAGCCGCTGGGAGTGCCGGAGTCAAGATGGGTGTTTCTGGTAATCGGCCTTATGATCGGCGGCATAGTGAGTCTCGTCATTTTTGGCGGCATAAAACGCATCACGCAAGTTTCATCGAGGATAGTGCCGCTCATGGTCGGTTTTTATTTTCTGATGGTGCTGGGCATCATGATTGCCTATTATGACCGTCTGCCAGCCGTGTTTGAGTCCATCATCGAAGGAGCTTTCTGCTGGAAAGCTGGCTTCGGAGCTTTCACCGCTGTGGCTCTGACCGGAGCGAGAAGGGCGATGTTCGTCAACGAGGCTGGTGTCGGGACGGCAGGGATGATGCACGGAGCTTCGATGAACGCTGAACCTGTGCGGGAGGGACTTGTGGCCATGCTTGGGCCAGCGATAGACTCAGGGCTTGTCTGCACCTTGTCAGCCATTCCGATGATCATGGCCGGTCTCTATAACACAGACAGCATTAAGGGACTCACAATCGCGCTGAATTCGTACGACACCTTGATTCCGTTCGCTGGACGCTATCTGCTCGAGTTCGTCGTGGTAATCTTCGCCTTCTCAACGATGTTTTCATATTCCTACTACGGAACCATGTGCACATCTTACCTCTGGGGCACAAGGCACGCCCAGAAGTACCGCTACTTCTATGTCGCGACAATCGTCATCGCAAGTGTCATCACCCTGGATGTCGCTGTCAGCGTAATGGACCTTGCCTTTGCCCTCATGGCCTTTCCGAACATGATCGCTGTCTTTGCCCTCTCCCCGAAGGTCATGAAAGAGGCTAGACGGTTCTTCAAGATGAACCGGCAGACGCTGGCTACTATGAAAAATGATGAATGAGTTGTGTGCACTGAAGTAGGCGTGTATTCAAATAATATTCAGAAATGGTTACTGATCAGTTGAAAGTAATACGCAAACAAATGTTCGACCAGATGGAGCAGAAATTGACGGAAGGCCGAACTCTGGAAGACAGTCTCTTCTACCATCACCACTCAGAGGATCGCATCGTGCTCTCCCATGCTTTGTTCTGGAGCATGACAAAACACCACAAAGGCAAGATGGCAAAAGAGAAATATTTCCTGCTTCTGAGGCAATACCAAGAAGAAATGCTTGACGCCTACCTCACTGAATCCGACTACTTCCCTGAGCTGCTGCGATACTGTAATATCCTTTATGAGACTTTACCCCAAATACTGCGCAGCCTGTACGATCTGCGTAATGACAAAGATGCCAGAAAACTAGCTGCTACCGCAATCGTTGCCGCTGGTTACGGAGGAGACATGCCAGACGCACTTGCCGACGAGTTGCTCGACGACATGGACTTTCTTTTCAACCGGGTTAAATGCCGGAAGATAGAACAACTTCTCCCTACGCTGAACAATATGGTGGAATCAGAGCAAGGTTTGTTCAGGCGTTGAATAGAAGCATAACCGCAAGGAGGCATCCTTCTGACGAAAGACACCTCCCATTGGCAGCGCGGATGCGATAAGACACCAGCCGAAGCTGGTCGTAGGTTACGAACTAAAGTTCCCTATTCTTTCGAACGTATCCTTTGACAAGTTCTTTCTTCCCATTGCGGTGCCTCACATAAGGCGCCACTTTGGTTTGCTTGGTCTTTTCGCAGTCTAAGCGAATCTCAAGCCTCACAATGATAACCTTTTTCATTTTGCATTATAATTTCATTGAGTATTAGGAGGAGTGGAAATGCTAGTCATCCTGCTGTAAAAAGCAAGAAGAGCAGCCGATAGGGACGGCCACTCTTCTTAGAGTTCAAAGGTTATCATTCTCCTCAACCCGTCAATCATAATGTTGACGCAAATATAAGGACTTTTCTTGAGAGTCAACGCTTTTCGCAATGAAAAAAAATGCAGATCTCGAAATGACACCTCTGCGACTTCTTCGGGGATATGGCGACAGGCGGCAGGAAGCATCTCGCCCATCAAAAACTGTCATCGGTCTCCCAAAAAAAGAGAAAAGTAATCAACAAAAAAACAAAAACAGATCATGGTTGGCCTGGCAACAGGTCGAGCGGACGCTATGTCTCTAACATTGAACCTAATCCAAAATTTAACCGACAACCACTAACTAAGCGAATACAGATAAAGGGCTGACAATGAGTCGTGTTCGGATTTCAACTGGCAAAAGATATATCAATTTAAAATAATAATCTACAATGAGCGTTTTTGAGAATAAGGTCCTCCTGATTACAGGGGGAACCGGAAGCTTCGGCAATGCCGTGCTCCGCAGATTCCTTGACAGCGACATCAAGGAAATAAGAATATTCAGCCGCGATGAGAAGAAGCAGGACGACATGCGTCATTTTCTTCAGGCCAACCGTTCGGACATTGCCCACAAGGTCAAGTTTTACATAGGCAACGTCAGGAATCGCGAAGCTGTGGATTTTGTGATGTCAGGAGTTGATTATGTTTTCTCAGCAGCAGCCTTGAAACAGGTGCCTTCCTGCGAGTTCTTCCCGATGGAGGCTACAAGGACCAACGTAGAAGGCACCAACAACGTCCTGCTCTCGGCAATTGAACACGAGGTCAAGAACGTGGTCGTGCTTTCAACGGACAAAGCTGCCTATCCAATCAACGCGATGGGCATCAGTAAGGCATTGATGGAAAAGGTTGCGACAGCCAAAGGACGTGAGCTTGGAGAGAAGGCAAAGACAACCATCTGCTGCACACGTTACGGCAATGTCATGGCATCCAGAGGATCAGTTATACCGCTTTGGGTAGAACAGATGATGGAAGGGAAGCCTATAACCATCACAGATCCAAATATGACCCGCTTTATGATGACCTTGGACGATGCCGTTGATCTCGTTGTCTATGCATTCACACATGCCCATAATGGAGACCTATTCGTTCAGAAAGCACCAGCAGCGACTCTAATGACACTCGCCACAGCACTTAAGGAAATATATTCAAAAGTCAACCCAAGATACGGTGAAACGGAGGTAAAGGTCATAGGCACACGCCATGGCGAGAAACTCTACGAGACTCTCGTCACAAGAGAAGAAATGGCACGCGCGATTGACATGGGCAATTATTTCCGAATTCCTTGTGACACCCGTGACCTCAACTACGACAAATTCTTCACCGAAGGCAACACCGACATGACTAAAATCGAGGACTATCACTCACACAACACCCGGCGACTCGACATTGACGGGATGAAAGAGCAGCTGATGCGTCTTCGCTTCATCCAAGAGGACCTTGGTCTTATCCCTCATGCCAAGACTCGCGACATCAGGTCTGAATAAAAGAGACCTCTTCCCTTTCACTTAACCGACTACCTAATAAAAATCAATCCAATGAATATACTGGTGACCGGTGCCAAAGGCTTTGTCGGTCGTAATCTCTGCGCGCAGCTGAACAACATAAAAGACGGCAAGGCACGCTGCTACGGAATAGCTTCCTCAACCTCAGAGACAGAAACAAAGATCACCGAGGTTTATGAATATGACATCGACTCTACATCGGAACAGTTGGACGAGTACTGCCGCAAGGCTGACTTTGTCTTCAACCTCGCAGGTGTCAATCGCCCAAAAGATCAAGCGGAGTTCATGGCTGGCAACTTCGGTTTCGCATCCACTCTTCTGGAAACGTTGAAAAAGCACAAAAACACTTGCCCAGTAATGCTTTCCAGTTCAATCCAGGCGACTCTTTCTGGCCGTTTCGGGGACAGTGAATATGGCCGAAGCAAAAAAGCCGGAGAGGATCTATTTTTCCAGTACGGTGAAGAAACTGGCGCGAATGTCTTGGTTTACCGCTTTCCGAATCTTTACGGTAAATGGTGTCGCCCGAACTACAACAGCGCCATCGCGACATTCTGCTACAACATCGCCAATGACCTGCCGATCACCATCAATGACTCATCCGTAGAGCTTGAACTTCTCTACATAGATGACCTTGTGGACGAGATGATCTCCGCTTTGAAAGGTGATGAGCATCACTGCGAATTCAACGGAGTGGAAACCGTATTCACAAACAGCGGACGTTACTGTGGAGTACCCGTGACAAACAAGATTACACTAGGAGAGATTGTCCGTCTCTTGAATGTGTTTCATGACCAGGCCAAAACGCTGATGATGCCAGAAATCCCACACGGTTCCTTCGCAAAGAAGTTGTACTCAACCTATCTTAGTTACCTGCCAAAAGAGAAAGTAGCATATTCTCTGAAAATGAACACAGATGAACGAGGAAGTTTTACCGAACTTTTAAGAACGGCAAACTGCGGCCAATTCAGCGTGAATATTTCCAAACCAGGGATAACGAAAGGCCAGCACTGGCACAACACCAAATGGGAATTCTTCATTGTAGTTTCTGGTCACGGCCTTATTCAAGAAAGAAAAGAAGGACTTGATGCTGATGGCAATCCATACCCGATTATAGAATTCGAGGTCAGCGGTGAAAACATACAGGCTGTACATGCTTTACCGGGTTACACCCACAACATCATCAACCTCTCCCCCTCCGAAAATCTCGTGACATTGATCTGGGCCAACGAACTGTTTGACCCGAACCGTCCAGACACATATTTCGATCCAGTAGAAGAGAAATAGGGCCAGACTGGACAATTGACAAGATTATTTAAAAAGTGGTCCCTGAGCCTGTCGAAGGGCCACCAACAATAGGAAACATGCAAACAGAACATAAAACACCGAGATTCGACTACTCGGACATACATTTCAAGGATAACGGCAAACTGAAACTGGCAATAGTGGTAGGCACCCGTCCTGAAATAATACGTTTGGCGGCAGTGATCACAAAGTGCCGAAAATATTTCGACGTGATTCTAGTCCACACCGGCCAGAATTACGACTACAACCTCAACGGCATATTCTTCAAAGATTTGAAACTATCTGAGCCAGAAGTTTATATGGACGCTGTAGGGGATGACCTCGGAGCCACCTGCGGAAACATCATCAACTGCTCCTACAAGCTGTTCGCCCAGACAAAGCCAGACGCTGTTCTTGTGCTCGGAGACACGAACTCGTGCCTCTCCGTAATCGGAGCCAAGAGGCTGCATATTCCCATCTTCCACATGGAGGCCGGAAACCGATGCAAAGACGAGTGCTTGCCGGAAGAAACTAACCGCCGCATAGTGGACATCATATCAGATGTTAATCTTGCATATTCAGAGCATGCGAGAAGGTACCTCGCTGAATGCGGGCTACCAAAGGAACGGACATACGTGACTGGCTCACCTATGGCCGAAGTACTGCATCAAAACCTTGCCGAAATAGAGGCCTCGGATATTCATAAACGATTGGGATTAGATAAGGGAAAGTATATTCTTCTATCCGCCCACCGCGAGGAGAACATCGACACCGAGAGTAACTTCCGGAGTCTTTTTACCGCCATCAACAAGATGGCAGAAAAGTATGACATGCCAATCCTATACAGTTGCCATCCAAGATCGCGCAAACGCCTTGAGCAAAGCGGCTTCAATCTCGATCACCGCGTGATTCAGCATGAGCCGCTCGGATTCCACGACTACAACTGCCTTCAGATGTACGCTTTCGCTGTAGTTAGCGACAGTGGTACCCTGCCAGAGGAGAGTAGTTACTTTACGAGCATCGGCCACCCGTTCCCGGCCATCTGCATCCGCACCAGCACCGAGCGCCCCGAAGCTCTTGACAAGGCCTGCTTCATCCTCGCTGGCATCGATGAGAAGAATCTCCTGCAGGCCGTTGACACCACCATCGAAATGAACAGCCACGGTGATTTCGGTCTTCCTGTCCCTGACTACACCGACGAGAACGTCTCCACAAAGGTCGTCAAGATCATCCAGTCCTACACAGGCATAGTCAACAAGATGGTCTGGAGGAAGTGACACAAGCCGCAGAAAGGCATCTTTCTGACGAAAGACACCTCCCCTTGGCAGCGCAGATGCGATAAGACACCAGCCGAAGCTGATCATGGTCACGAACTAAAGTTCCCTATTCTTTCGAACGTAACCTTTGACAAGTTCTTTCTTACCATTGCAGAACTAAAAGCCATGTCATGCACAGTATGAGTGCATAATACGATAATAATTTGCACTCTTTAAGTGCAATTGCTATCTTTGCAATAGTATTGTATAGATATACAACATTAATTGAGTATGGTTGACGAGGCGTTATACGACTATATGCGTTTGCAACTGGAACTAACGACCAGCAGTTTTCACAGGTATCTTTATGAACGTGTGAACTGGGCTTCTCGCATGATTGCAATCACTGGGGCAAGGGGAGTCGGCAAATCCACGATGGTTCTGCAATATCTGAAGGAACAGACTTCTGATTGCAAGTTTCTGTACATATCTGCTGACCATACATATTTCAGCACTCACTCTCTCGTTGAGGTTGCGGATGACTTTTCGAAGGAAGCCGGTCATTTGCTTGTCATAGACGAAATTCACAAGTATTCTGACTGGTCTCGCGAGCTCAAGCAGATCTATGACACTCATCCGGACATGAGGGTGATTTTCTCAGGATCTTCCGTCTTGGACATCATGGAGGGTGTCGCTGATCTCAGTCGAAGGGTACTACCTTATACGCTGTATGGTTTGTCCTTCAGAGAGTATCTGGAACTGTTTCACAACATAACCACATCTAAGTATTCACTTGATGAAATACTCGCAGGCAAGGCAAGTATTGACGGAGTGCTTCATCCTCTTCCTCTTTTCAGACAGTACCTAGCAGAAGGATACTATCCCTTTTCATTAGAGGGTGATTTCCCGATGAGAATGCAGAATGTCATAACCAAGACGATAGAGTCAGACATCGCCCAGTATGCCGAACTTAAGGCACCGACGGCAAAAAAACTAAAAAAGATGTTGGCAGTTGTCTCAACGCTGGCACCATATAAGCCAAATGCGGAAAGTCTCGCATCTGAAATCGGAGTCAGTAGAAACAGTATCTCTGAATATCTTGCATTGCTTGAGAAGGCTCAGCTGATTGGTCAACTTAGGGACGATACGGGAGGAATGAGAGGCCTTGGTAAAGTTGAAAAGGTCTATATTGACAACCCTAGCCTAATGACAGTCTTGTCCGGAGGGAAAGCTGACATAGGGAACATGAGGGAAACTTTTTTCTATAATCAGATGCGTGTGGAGAATGATGTTGTTTCCTCGCGTCAGTCTGATTTTGTCATTGGGAACCGCACATTTGAGATCGGTGGCCGGAATAAGGGGAAAAAACAGATAGAGTCCCTTCCGGATTCCTATGTCGTAAAGGATGACATCGAATTCGCCCACGGCAACACGCTCCCCCTTTGGTCCTTCGGCCTAAATTACTGATTCTGAAGCAAGTTACTTGATGTATGCGGTTAGAGGTCAAATTTTGAACTGCAGGGAGGCATCCCTCAACAGAAGGACACCTCCCCTTGGCTAATACGGACGTACAGTGGCGGTCCAAACAAGGCCTGGCAAAAGCGGAAAGACCTAACGTTCTTCGTCGCAAATGTGCCTGCCTATGTTGAATACCATCACATTGCTTGTTTGACTCTGCCGTTTGACTTAATTTGGAAAAGACCAGACTAATCGATATATTTGTGGGTAAAGTACAGATAGCCATGACCAACAACCAAAACAACATATCGGCAGTGAATGACGATTCACGGATTGTTCTTTACCAACCAACTGAAACACTTTCTCTCCAAGTGAGATTGGAGCGTGAAACTGTATGGCTTAATCGTCAGCAGATAGCCAAACTCTTTGATCGCGATGTGAAGACAATTGGCAAACACATCAATAATGCACTTAAGGAGGAACTAGCACAAGAGGCAACTGTCGCAAAATTTGCGACAGTTCAAATTGAAGGTGACCGAGAGGTAATGCGTCAGGTGGAACACTACAATCTAGATGTCATCCTTTCTGTAGGTTACCGTGTCAAGTCCGGCCGAGGTGTTCAGTTCCGCAGATGGGCCAATGCAGTCCTTCGCCGCTATCTCCTCCAAGGCTATTCAGTCAATCGCCACCTTATTGCATTACAGGAGAATATGGATAAGCGTATGTCTCGCATTGAAGATACACAAGTCAAGCAGCAACAGCAGCTCGATTTTTTCATCCGCACATCCACACCACCAGCCGAGATGGTGTTCTTCGAGGGGGACTTTTACACCGCCCGCGTGGCTCTGGAGAATATAATCCGAACAGCCAAGCGACGGACGATCATCATCGATGCGTACGTGTCCGCTCTAACGCTTGACATCCTCAATGTCCGAGGCAAAGGTGTTGAGGCTGTCATCTATACAGCGGGAGTAGGAAAGGGAATGCAGCGTCTGATGAACGAACATGACCGCCTATTTCCCAGTGCGCATGTGGACATACGCAAGTGGCGCAAGGAGTCGCACGACCGCTGGCTCATAATTGATGACCGCATCTACCACTGCGGCCACTCGCTTGACGCCAACGGGGGCCACAAAATCTCAGCCGTCACGCTAATGGGAATCTCCGCGGGTTTGATTCTTTCACAAGTTGAATAGCAGACTAAAGATTCTATCGGTTAGTGGTCAACTTTTGGACCCGCAGGAAATCCCCTTATCTTAGCCGGAAAAAACGAGAGCAATGTACAGCAGCGAAGACTTGGAGAGGTTCTATGTCGAGTACCAGAGCGAGTGGGTGCCGCGTGGGATGACGATGC
>DBKH01000044.1 GCA_002297815.1 Bacteroidales bacterium UBA755
GTCAACGATGCTGCCGCGGCAAGGGCAATGCTGACTGTACGGAGTCTGTGAGGCTGCTTCCTTTCGCATCCTGTTGCTTTCAGGACATTGCTCTCGATATCGTCAAGCGTTCCGTCCGGGACTTTGTACGGCATACGCTTGCCGACGCCCATCATATTCATTTCTTTATCCATAATATTCTTTCAGATAATTGTAAATCTTGACTTTTGCATTGTGCCAGTTGGCTTTCGCGCTGTCCGGAGTGGAATCCGTTATCTCGGCAATCTCGTCGAAGCTCAGTTCGTCATAGTACCGGAGGTTGAATGTGAGCTGCTGCTTCCTTGGAAGCGAATGTATGGCTTTCTGGAGATTGACGGCCTCTATGTCGCTGAGGTCAATGTATTCGTCCGCAAGCATTGACATAGCCTCTGCATTGTCCTCGATATTGACCGCGGGGTGGCGCTTTTCGATGATTCTAAGAGCCTCGTTGGTCGCGATCCGGTAGAGCCAGGCGGTGAACGATCGGGTGCGGTCGTATTGCCCGAATGAGCGGAACACCCTGATGAATGTTTCTTGCGTGGCGTCCTGCGCGTCCTCGCTGCTTATTGTGATTCGCCGGATGTGCCAGTAGATGGGTTCTTTGTACTCTTTCACGAGTGCTCGGAAACCAACTTGGAGGTTCCACCCAAGCAGTCGCACTATGTTTTTCTCATTCATCAGCCAATGTGTAAACTATCTTCTTTCCCTGCATCGTCCTGACAAGCGGAGTCTTTCTGTCCAAGGTGAAGGAATCCAGCTCCGCCTCCGCGAACTTGCTGTCCAGTCCGGTGAACCCGCAGTATTTGCTGACCGAAAGATAGCCATTCTTCTGAATATATGCCACAGCCATCAGCTTGCGCTCCGGACGGGAGGTCTTGTTCACTGTAGTCGTGCGTTCCACCTGCACTGTCCTAAAAGTCGGTACCACCGCTGTGGCGTAGCATCCGTGATGCCTTCCGTAACATCCGCCGTGACGATGTGGCCAACGAGCTTCCACAGATGCGGAGGCCGTGAGCATAAGCATTGCAGCCACCGCTGCCGTAAGTAATCCTGTTCTCATAATTTCAATGTCTTTAGATGTTGTTTTCTGAGACGTCTCACTACATATACCCAGCAGGATGGCGAAAGTAAAAAGGAAAATGATTTTTTTCGATTATTTCGTGGACTCAGTTTTGTAAAGATGACACCGCTATTCCATCATCAAAGTCATATCTCTAAGGTTGATGTTCACATTGCTGAACTTGCGGAGAAGTTCGAGGCCCACCGTACCTGAATGCTGGTTACCATCCGGCGAGGTGTGAATCATGACAGTATGTATCAGGGCTTTCTTTCCATTCACTTCAAAAGTGACTTCCGGCATTGACAGCAGTCCCTTTTTCTCAGTGCTGCCGTAGGTGCCGAGAAGGACATTGGACTCTTCAAGATTTGATGTGGAGTCCTTGTGGGCGCAATACCATGTATACGACAAGTCGGTCATGGTGCAGCCTGTGTCCAGTTTGAGGCTATGTGTCTCGCTGTTGATGTTCGCCAGTAGACAGAGGGTGTTGTTCGGCTCAATGTAGAGGTTTGGAATGAGGCCGTTGGATTTGCGTTCAACATGACCGAATATGACAACGCTGCGTTTGAAGTCAATGCTGATATTCCCTGCGAGTTTCAGAAAATCCATACCGAGGATGGCATCAGTACGGACAAGAGTGTCGAGTTGATTGTCACTGAGAACATATGCAAGGATGTTGTTCACGTCCATCCCTCCGATGTTCATCTGCCTTATCAATGCCCTTTGCGTCCTCGTGCCACCGGAATGATTAGCACCGTGAAGGTCTATCGTGTCACGGACGAACTCGGCACCGATTTCTTCAGCGAATGATTTTGACAATGCTGAATACGATGCGCCGGTGTCAAGAATAAACTCGTATTTCTTTCCGTTTATGGATACCGGGAGCCACATCACATTGCTCTTTCCCGCCATCTTCTGTTTCATTTCTTCCGATGTGGATTCGCTTGCAGGGATGTCCTTTATCGAGAACGGCATTTTGACGGATTTTCGTCGCATTGAGATTGACGGAGCCGGAAGATCCCTTACCGCATTGAAATATTCATACGTTCCGTCAAGTCCAGTTCCTTCGATTGAGCCTCCAACAGCGATGATTCTGTCAATGACGGATTTTACCATATCGGCTGCCAAGGCATAGTGTCCGTTCGAGCCTTCAGCTATGGCTCCGAGCATCAGCATATTGCAGACATTTTGAAGCCCGATTTCTTCGGAATGCTTGTCAATGAGCGTCTTTAGTTTGCCGCCAAGTTCTTCGGGACAGTTGAAATATGCCGCGAGCATTGTCTCGGTCATTGATTTCAGAACATCAGACTGGACGGAATCCTTGACTTTTGAATATTCCCGGTTAAGAGCGAACCAGTCTTCGCTGCCGAGGAGCTCGTTGATTCTCTGATCCGCATTCTGTGCGGAAAGGGTGAGAGGAATCAATGACAAGAGGATTGTCAATACTTTGTACAATTTCATGTTCATCTGTTTTATTTCTGTGCCGACATCCTTTCCTGCCGTAATGTGAGGCCCTGCTTATACGCATCCTTGCACTCGTCATCCAGAAACGACATGTCAATCATGTCGTAGAATTTCGGCAGGAGTTTTCTGTACTTTTCGAGCATATTGTCAAATACCTTAGGCGCAATGCCTGAAAGTGCCATGGCTCTGACGAAATCGCTTTTCTTCATTCACTTCTTCCGTCCATTGAGTGTGAGCGCCAATTCTTCGGTGTCTTTCGGGTTTACCATTGAGACATTCAGAAGGTCGTATGCCGGAGTCAGGAACCACTTGCCTTTTGGCGCAAATAGAGAGAAGTTCTTCAGATGCATATCATTGTTTCCTACCAGCCAACTGAAGAATACTCTTTATTATAGCGGAATTCATAACCGGATTCAGTTTCTGTAAGAATGTCGGCAAGGTGGTCCTTAAAGTAAATTTCAGCTCTTCTCATTCAGTTCCTCCGTCCTTACCGGTGCAAGCTCATAGCCGAACATTGCAAGCACCTGATTAACCTTATCCATCCTGAGTGTCGGCTTTCCCTGCTCAAGCTGACGAACGAAATTAAGACCCACGCCACATTTCAGTGCGAGGTCCTCCTGTGTCAATCCATACTCCTTCCGGAGAGATTTGAGTTTTGCGGACAATAGTGTCTTCATGATAATTACATTCTATCGGATGTAAATATAGTAAACTTTATTAAATTATATCATATCGAATGTAAAATATGCCGACATTTGAAAATTGCATTGTTTCGGATATAAAAATTGCACCAAATACTCTTTGGCAGTTCAACGTATAGTATTGTGCCGACAGCTTGTGTTTTTCCGTCAACTACTTCAGCGGCCTTATCCGCAAATCAAACTAGGATGTCATCGGTGCTGACTGTTGGCGGCACGTAGGTCGGCGAGGGAGACGTTCTCGTTGCGGTAGCGGGCATCGGGATTCAGTTATACACGGGACAGAAGCGGGGCGTCCTCCAACTTGGCGAATTGGATTGCCTTCTTAATTTTCCATTTTTCATAATCGGGAATATTGATTGTTTGAGAGATATGTAAATAACGTCTAAGAACTTAAACGAAATATAATGTACACCCTGCTTAATGTTTGCAGACACTAGATTTTGCCCAAAATTAGTGTTTACAAACATTATTATTATAACTTTGCATCTTCAAAAATGTTACAGTGTATGGAAGGACTTGACGAAATACTCAGAATTTACAACCGACGGCTTCAGGGCACGCCGGAAGGGTTTAAACGCTATTTGATTGACAAAATAGACTGGCGTGACAATCTTATAGCCATTAAGGGTGCGAAAGGCACGGGAAAGACAACAATGCTGCTCCAGCACATAAAAGAATCCTTCACAGACAAGGATAAGGCGCTATACCTTTCTCTTGACAATTTGTGGTTCGAGACACATTCCATAAATGACCTGATAGAGTATCATTACACACACGGCGGTACGCACCTGTTCCTTGATGAAGTTCACTATTTTCCAAACTGGAAGAAATTGATTAAAAATATCAATGACGATTATCCTGGGCTTCACGTCGTCTATACAGGTTCCTCGATGCTCAAAATAGACAGTGGCGTGGCCGACCTGTCAAGGAGGCAGTTGCCCTATACACTTCACGGGATGTCTTTCCGGGAATATCTGCTCTACGAGGGACTTGCTGAAATAGAACCGATTACTCTTGACTTTCTTTTGAGCAATCACCACCGGATCGCAGAAGACATCCTCTCAAACGGGATGAAGATACTGCCGCTGTTCGGTGACTATCTTCGTCACGGTTATTACCCATTCTACAAGAGCGTATATTCCGGATTTGAAATCAGATTGCAGCAAGTTGTCAACCACGTTCTTGAAAACGACTATCCGATAATAGAGGGGGTGGAGCAATCGACAATCAGGAAGACCAAGAAAATGTTTATGATTCTTGCGGAACAGGTTCCACAGACACCGAATATGTCGAATCTCTACAATGAGTTGGAGACCGACAGAAATCAAGGTCTCAAGATGTTGTATGCCCTCGAAAAGGCAGGACTTATGGCACTGCTTTCTGACAAACCGAAACAAATCGACAAACTGTCGCGCCCCGAAAAGATATTCATGGACAATTCCAATTTGATGTACGCATACGCAACGAATCCAAACATCGGGACTGTACGGGAGACTTTCTTTTTGAGTCAATTGGCAGTCGATCACTCCGTTATTTATCCCGTAAAGGGAGATTTCCTTGTGGATGGGAAATATCTGTTTGAGGTTTGGGGACGCAAGAAATCGTTTGAACAAATCAAAGACGTGGACGACAGCTACATGGCTGTGGACGACACAGAAATCGGACACCACAACCGCATTCCGTTATGGATGTTCGGTCTGCTATATTAACGGAGACTTTGCCGGTGTAAATTTCAGAAAGACAATGCACTGTCAAGCGTGACTTGGCTGTGTTGCAGAATGCAGATTCGTCTAATCCCTGTAGTCAGACGGCTTCATTTCCCAGATTCTGCTGCACGCAGCGGCTGGCCTTCTTGGACACTTCGGAAAGGCACTTCGGGGTGACACAGAGCATGTCAGCGTAATATGTCACCTCGCGGTGCTCTCGGTATGTCCCTTCCTCAAGCATACGGAGGAAACGGTTAATTATGGACGCGCTCTGGGTTGAGATGTTGCACAATAAATGCTAACTTTGTGGCAGTTCATCATCATACCGGAAATTATGCGGCTATTGAAATCATTTATCGTTTGGATTTGCTTCATCCCCGTGGCAATACTCAACGGCGGATTACGTGAATATGTACTGGTCAGGCTTGTCGGAGAAGAGACAGCATTGCCCGTAAGCGGGATATTGCTGAGCATATTCATCTTTCTGGTGACATGGCTGGTGCTTCCCCGTCTGGCAAAAGGCTGTGGCATGAAAGACTGTCTGGCAATAGGCTTTTGCTGGGCGTTATTGACCATAGCCTTCGAGTCTGCCACCGGAATTGCCGGAGGTAGTACAATCGCGGAAATTCTTGCCGCCTACAATCCATTGACGGGCAATCTGTGGGTGCTTGTGTTGGCGACGACGATGTTGTCACCTGTCCTGTTGAAAGTTCTCAAACGGATATGACATTCTGTCCATCCAGCTTAATTATAGACTTGATCGCACATTATTTGAAGAGTGTCTTGTCCTTGACAAGGATAGCTTGAGGGATTGTGTATGTTCCTTGTGAAGGCTGTCCTCGATGTCATAAAGGTCATGAAAAGGCTTGGTTTTATCGCACTGTTTATATTCAGTGCCATTTGCTTGAATGCGCAGTCACTGGCTGATTGTGAGAATGTTATCAAAAAGACGGTTAACGCCATAAACAGTTATTCATCAGAGGCTGTTCAACCGTACTTGTCTGCGGATTTTGAATGCTCTGGCCAGAAGGGAGATGTCGCCAATCTTGTGCTGAACGCCACCATCGAGAAGTTGAAACAGTCGAATGACAGCATCATGAAATATGAAAGGACCTCGGAGAACTGGGACGGCAATACACTGACGCTGGCATATTCGTTCACAATGTCTTGCTGGATTGTGATTTGCAGACTGAATTATCTCCCGAATAGCCAGCGAAGGCGATTGTCAGAGTAGGACTGCTCGCAGGTGGTCTGATGGGACCATTGCTCTGATGCGGGGACGATAGTGTATTGCGCATCGCCTCCGGCAGCATTGATGCTCTCGCAGAATGCCTTGACATCTTCGTAGGTTGTTTTCATCACCTCGTCCGATTCGCTCATTATCGTGCAGACACGCATTGCCTTGAAGTTCCCGGCCGAAGCGGTTCCCGGCTTCCCTGCGACGGGCATTATCCCGCTGAACTTCTCCGGATAGGCGTTGGCCAGCGACCAGGTGCCGGTGCCTCCCATCGAGCCACCGAGGACATATAACCCGTCACAGACCGCTTCGTACTCACCGATAAGCTTCGCAAGAGGCTCGTTCATCTTTGCGCCCCAACTTCCGGATGACGGACATTGAGGGACAATGAATATGCTCGAGATGGAATTGTCCGCAAGATATTTGGAGATGACTCCGACTGCCGCCTCTTTCATCTGCGCCTCATTGTCATTGCCCTTTGACGAGCCCCCGTGGAGATACATCACAAGAATCGGTCTGCCGGTGCCATCTGCCGCAATATTCTTCATCCTGTAAGGCAATATGCCGCTGACATATTCCCCGAACCCTTCAAGAGGGGAATCAGGAGCGGTTTCAAGCCGCTCCTTTGATGTGCAACCCGCAATGGCTGTCAAACAGGTAAGCACCACGAATAGCAGTCTATTTCCCATGACCTTGCCTCCTGTGTTTTCCAGACCTTTCAGAATGAGGCCTTCCGCCCGGTGGGGCGAGACGGTGCATCATATCGCGTTCAATCTCGTACACACGTGAGATCTGCTTCGGTGTCAGGAAGGAGCTGTAGATGTCGTAGTACTTTTTGCGGAGGTCGAGTATCTTTTGGCTGCGCTCGAAGCGCTGCCGCATCTCCTCCTCGCTCGGATTATCCGACCGCTGCTTGCCATGATCTGGCCCCAATGCCCACAGCTCTTTCTGGAAGCCGCAATAGGCCTCCTTGAATTTTTCGCTTGTGGCCTTGTCGAAGGCGAGGGTTTCTGAAATATGTTCAGCCTGTTTTACGGCCAATTCCTCACGGCTGATTCCGCGCCTGCTGTTGTCTTGGGCGGACAGGGATATTGACATGAGTATGGCAGCGATTGCCATCAATGAGTTTTTGATTATAGTATTCATCGATTTCTAATAATTTATATTCATAAATGTGTCTTCGTTGTATATTTCCGAGAGAAACTCCCGGTCTGCGTTGTCGAGCCCGTCGAACGCCGTCTGCACCTCCGCAAGGGAATTCGCTGGAACTTGTTCTCTATGCCAGGAGAGCACCACGATCAGGGTCAAAGATGCGGCCACAGCGAGCGCTATCCCGACAGCACGGAATCCGAGCGGAGTCTTCCTCTCACATCCAGTGGCGGAAAGCACCTTGTGCTCAATGTCATCGAACACCCCGTCAGGAGTCTTGTACGGCATCCGTTTGCCGATTCCCGCTATATTCATTCTCTCATCCATAGTATTCTTTCAAATATTTAACGTGAGTTCGATGAA